>CAYUOG010000013.1:0-9712 GCA_964446335.1 uncultured Thermoplasmatales archaeon | reverse complement strand
AATTGGAGTAAATGAAGGCATACCCGCGTTGATATATCTCTCATGGATAATTTGGGCAATCATGGTTATCCTGTGGATTATACTCATGATCAAGGCCTACCAAGGAGAAAAGTTCAAACTGCCTGTGGTTGGAGATATAGCAGAGAAACACGCCTGAGCCATCATCTTTCTCTCTATTTTTTAACTATTGTACGAGGGGAGATTTCACCAGCAATGTTTGTAAGCATCAGTTTTTGAATATTTTCCTCATCTTTAGCATGTGCAAGAACCCACATTAGCTTTACAAAGGCAGTCTCTGGGAGCATATCCTCTCCAGGAATCACACCAAGTTTCAGTAAATCCCTACCAGTGGAATATACATTCATGTTAATTCTACCAAATATGCATTGAGAGGTCATCACTATTGTTGAACCATTTTCTCTTAATTCTTTAATTCTTGAGAAAAGAGATTTTGATATATGCCCTAGCCCTGTTCCCATCAAAACTATACCTTTTTTATCAGGTATGTCCTCTGGGGGCATACCCGGATAGAAGTAAACCAGAGCGACATCCTTCTCCATCTTCTCATCGACTTCTACGATACCTTTTGATATCCTCCTGTATCCATGATTTAATTCAATAACTCCATCTGAAACTTTGCCTAGCGGAGCATCATTAACTGTCTGAAATGCATCCCTCCTAGATGTATGCAACTTTCTGACCTTTGTTCCTCTGTGTATTGTAGAAAAAGAGTCAGATATTTCTCCATGCATAACCACAACAACTTCTCCGATATCTGATTTTGAAGCAACCAATGCTGCATCTAGGAGATTCCTAGATGCATCAGAGGAAGGTCTATCGCTAGATCTCTGAGCGCCAACAAGAACAACAGGTCCTGTGAGATTCTTTAGCATGAATGATAGAGCTGCTGAGGTATATCCCATAGTATCTGTTCCATGTGGTATAACAACACCAGCAACCCTGTTTTTATTAAATTCCTTTGCTATCTCTTTAGCGAGTATTTGCCAATGATCAACAGTTAAATCTTCGCTAAACATCTGAAAGGCAACTCTTGCATTAACGTTACATATATCAAAAATCTCTGGGACAGAAAAGGCTAGTTCCTCGGCAGATGTTGCAGGATGTACAGCACCGGTTCTATAGTCAACATAGCTTGCTATTGTTCCTCCAGTTCCTATTATTGAGATGGTAGGCTTCTTTGGATCATGTGGTATACTTCTTTTTATTTCTCTTTTTTCTTTGGATCCTTTTTTTAATACTTCAATAGAGGTATCCTCTGAGATTTCAATACCTACATTGTAACCATTTTTAAGTTTGATTATTACTATATCATCCCCACTAAATTCATGGTGAGGCATTAGTATACCTTCATAGGTTCTTCTTCCCTTTTTTATCTTTATAGTATCTCCAAGCTCAGCATTTACCTTTTTTAGAATTCTTTCTCTCAACATTCTATCCAACCCTCTTATGCACTAAGAGTTTTAAAACATATTTAAAACAAAACACATTTGCTTTGTTGTGATATATGCAATAAAAATTGCCTATGAGGGAAGAGACTTTCATGGATTTGCCCGTCAACCAAATGTAGAAACAGTTGAAGGTAAAATACTCGAGATTTTAAAGGACAATGGTCTTATTAAAGATGCGCGAAGCTCTAAATTTAGATATGCAAGCAGAACAGATAAAGGAGTATCTGCTCTTGGAAATGTTATAGCATTTAACTCTCTAAAGAAAATAGAGCTCGATAATCTAAAGAGATTAAGCGTGGAGAACATTTATTTCTATGGATTAAAAGAGGTAGAGGATAATTTTTATCCACGTTACGCTAAAATGAGATGGTATCGCTATTACTTGAAAATTGACGCAGATATGGATATGGAGAGATTTCTAAAAACTGCAAGTCTTTTTACAGGCACTCATGATTTTTCAAACTTCGCAAGGATAGAAAGAAACAAAAATCCTGTCAGAAAAATTGAAAACATTCTTATTAGCTGGATAAAAAGAGACATTATTGCCATCGATTTTTATGCCCAAACTTTCTTGTGGCAGCAGGTTAGGAGAATGGTCATTGCTATGGAAAAAGTTGCGGGAGGGTTGATAGATAAAGGCACAGTAAAAAACGCTTTATCCAATCCAAGAAAAAAGATTGATTTAGGTATTGCCCCAGCACAGCAGTTGATTCTAAAAGACGTTTTCTATGATTTTGAATTTGATATCGAAAGAGAGATTCATTCCCGTTCAAAGAAGATAGAAAAAAGGATAATCAGCTCTTTAGATTAAGGAGCTGGCACTATGTCAACCACTTCCATATAGAGCTCCTCATCACCCATTATTTTGCCCCTTCTCAGAAAACCCGTCCAGTAATATTCGCTCCCAGGAATGAGAGTGGAGGTATCTATGTTTTCAGGTATCCTTATCTTTAATGCAGCTGTGCCATCTTCGATATAATGCATACCCTCCTCATCCTTATCAAAGACCTTTACCTTATTCCCATAGGTTGCTTTGATTTTGATCATCTGGTTAAGATATCTGGAACTGAGAACTTCCATCTCAATCCTTTTTGATATCTGCGGCATGACGTTTGAAATATCCGTGACAGTAACTATACCAACAATCTTGTTATCCAAAACAACAGGAAGTTTTTTTATCTTATGCTCTCTCATTAGATCAGCAGCTTTTTCTACTGGCTCAAGAGCATGAACCACCTTGAGATCCTTTGACATTATATCAGCTACCTTTGTTTCGTGTGGATTTTTATCAGCAAGAACAACTCTTTCTATAATATCTCTCTCTGTTATGATTCCGACCGGAAAATTTTTATCCACAACGATAAGAGAACCAACTCTATTCTCATGATATTTTTTGCAAGCATCAAAAACAGTTGCGTTAGTATCTATAGTTACCACCTTATCGGTCATAATCTCCTTGATTAGCATTAAACCACCTCTAATTCATAAACATAAAACAGTTAGATATGTCTTTCTGTTGATTTATATGTCCTTCCTTCTGAATCTCCAGAAAGTAAGAATCAGAAATACTGTTATCCAGATAATCAAGACAGTAACCAACAACTCTGTTGTATAGAATGTAGGATACTCTCCAACTGTTTCCATAAGCTCAAGCCCAACATTCAATGATACAAGTGCTGAATATACGGATGTGGGGTTTATTAGCTGTAGAACGTAATACCAATCTGGTACATTTCCATTTATAATATCAGGCAAGGCTTTTCCTGCAACAGCTATACCAAACAAAACAAGTGGCAAAATCATGTTGAAGAAAAACCATAGGAATATCGCTCCACCTAGAGCCGTAGCTCTCTTCTTAAATAACGTGGAGAAGAATATCGCTACAGAAAGATAGACAAGGCCATAGAGAACGGTTGAAAGAATAAAAGACAGATATTCTCCATAGTTTGCATTCGGAATCATTATCCCGATAATCGCTCCTGCAAATCCAAATCCAAGCAGTATTGATAGGGATAGTACCCCTCCAAGACCGAGGAATTTTCCAAAGACAATCTCTACTCTATTTATAGGCATAGATAGGAGGGCACTCATAGAACCACGTTCTATCTCTCCTATGATAGCAGCATATCCAAGCATAAATGCAAGAATAGGAACAATCCACTCTACAGATAGCATCATAAAAGATATGGTTGCACCAAAATCATGCCACCCTGTAGAAAATACGGAGCCAAAGTATGATTCTATCAAGGTTAAAAGAACGAATATTGCAGTTATTGTTATAATCCAGAAGTTTCGTATGCAATCCATGATTTCTTTCTTTGCTATCAGAATTATCGGATTGCTTAGTATCGAATCCTTTGTATTCATGTTACTCCTCCGTATATTTTAGAAAAACATCCTCTAGGGATGGCTCTTCAGTGATTATATTAATTATTTTTTCTCCCATTCCTCCGATTTTGAGTACCACCTCTGCCTTTGCCTCTGGATTGCATACGATCTCCAGAATTTTTCCATGAGCAATCACCTTTTCTACTCCAGCAATCTCCCTGACTGTTTCGACAAAATTGGTAGCCTCTGTTTCTAACTCAATAATAAGTCGTGGTTTTAATCGTAGTTTGGAACCAAGATTTTCAATAGAATCCTCTACTACTATAATGCCCTTATTTATTATGGCCACTCTATCACATATTGCCTGCACTTCGCCAAGAATATGAGATGAAACAAAAACAGTCGTACCCCCGTCTCTCATTTGTAAAATTTTTTTCCTGATTAAAGCTGCACCTCTTGGATCAAGCCCATGGGATGGTTCATCCAATATAAGTATCGAAGGGTTTCCAAGAACTGCCCTAGCCATTCCTAACCTTTGTTTCATCCCTTTGGAAAAACCTCCAACCTTCTTATTTATAGCATCTGCTAAGCCAAATTCTCTAAGCAATGGTTTGCATATCTCCCTTGGAACCTGTTTCATATCTGCATAAAAACACAGGTTTTGATATGCGGTAAGGTTATCATAAAAAGCGACCTTTTCGGGCAAATATCCAATATATTCTTTTGCCTTTTTGCCGTGTTTGATAGCATCATAACCATTGATTAAAATATTGCCATTGTCTGGATGTATTAAACCTAACATTGATTTGATAGTGGTTGTCTTTCCAGCACCGTTAGGTCCAAGAAAACCAAAGATTTCTCCATTTTTAACTGTAAAAGTAACGTCCTGAATAGCTTTAACAGAGCCATAGGTCTTTGAGAGCCCTTCTACCTTTATTGCATACTCAGATAAGATTTCCCTTCCTTCATATTTCATTAAACCACAAATCAGAAAACAGATAAATGACAAATACCTTATTTACTTTGCCCGATTATCTATCACTTGCCTTCCATGCCCTATATAAAAAGTATGCCAGTCCTCCATAGAGAACTGTACATCCAAATATTAACATGATTATTGCTGAAATTGGCATGTTTTATCTCCTCCTCATTCTCATAAGAACAAATGAGAGTATAAATATAGCTAAAGAAGGAACGGCACCACCAACTATTATAGTCCAGTAAGGATAATCCATGTAGGGTACTGTTATATTCTCTATTAAAGATACAGAAAGTAAGATAATTAATATAGCAGGAATAACGAATTTTATTAGTAAATCCCACCATCTACCTATCTTAATGTCAGATACATTGTTAGCATGTTCTCTCAAACGATAGAGTCTAAATAGATAACCAAAGGCAATGCATTCTATCAGACCAACTATGACCAGACCAAAGTTTGCAATGAAATGATCAACAATATCTAACCAGTGCAAACCACTTCCTGTTGTGAATATAAGACTGGCAAGAAAACCAAGTGTACATATTATAGCAGTGGACTTTGCTTTGGATATTTTCCATTTTGCATGTAATCCCATAGTTATTGGCTCTATCATAGAAAAGGCAGAATCTATCCCAAAGGTAAGAAGAGCGATGTAGAACATCATTCCAAATATAGTAGCAGCAAAAGGCAGTAATGAAATGGCTGTTGGATAGGTAATAAAAGTCAGATATGGACCAGCTATTCCAAGACTCTCTATACTGACACCCTTTAACAGAGCAAGGTAACCTACAACACTAAATACTGTAAAACCAGCAAGAAAGGATGTACCAGCATCCGCCAATGAAGTAATAAATGCATTATTTGTCACATCTGATTTTTTCTTTAGAAAGCTTGCATAGGTTATTAATATGCCTTGAGCAAGACTGAGAGAAAAGAAGACCTGAGCATACGCTGCAAGCCATACATCGGCATGCAAGAGTTTAGAAAAATCTGGAGTTAGATAATAGCTCACTCCATCAAGCGCACCAGGGAGTGTCAATCCTCTTATTGTAAGTATAATCAACAGTATGGTTGGAAGAGGAACTGTTATTGCCACGACCTTTCCAATTCTACTCACTCCCTTGTATAGAATAATAAAAATACTTATCCATATTGCAATCAAACTCAAGAGTATAGGTATGCGAAAACCTCCTATGACAGCTGGACCACTTGTTACACCCAAGAAAGTGTTTAGGAAAAATCCTTCAGCATTTGTTCCCCATCTCAAATCAAGAGAATATATCATGTAAGAGAAACACCATGCCATTACCACAACATAGTATGATGCAACAACAAAGGGAATTAATGTAGTCCACCATCCTATCCATTCAAATTTTTTACCTATCTTCCTAAAGCATTCTGGAGGAGGACCCCTCAGCATATGTCCAATAGAAAACTCGAGAATCATTAGCGGTATACCTGCAGTAAACAGTGCAACAAAATATGGTATGAGAAAGGCACCTCCACCATTTTTATAACAGACAAAAGGAAACCTCCACACATTACCTAAACCAACTGCTGAACCAATGGCTGCCATGATGAATGCAAATCTGGAGTTCCAATGTTCCTGCCTATCTACTATGATAACCAACTCCTACTTTTGCAATCCCAATACTATAATAAGCATTATTTTATAAATATGCTTTTATTTGCCTAGACAGTTTATAGAAAGGTTAAAACCCCACTCGCATATAGGTTTTTAATCATGCAAAGAACTGGTGTAGCAAACCTTCCCCTCCATCCTGGAAAAGCTCCTAGATGGTTATTCACAAGAATGGTAAAATTATCAAGAGCTATTCTTGATGTACTCGTAATAGAGTACGGAAGCGATGAGATATTAAAGCGGTTCTCTGATCCTTTCTGGTTTCAAGCCTTTTCCTGTGTCCTTGGGTTTGATTGGCACTCTTCTGGAACAACAACAGTTACCTGTGGAGCACTTAAAGAAGCCGTAGATCCAGAGGAGCACGGAATAGTAATAGCCGGTGGTAAAGGAAGAGTATCAAGAGAAACACCTAATGAAATAGAAGAGAAAGCAATAGTATTTTCTTTATCATCTCGTACCATTGATACTCTAAAATCCTCAAGCAGATTGGCGGCAAAGGTGGATAACGTAGCTATACAGGATGGTTATCAGCTGTATCATCATGTTTTCCTTTTTTCTGAAAGAGGAAAATGGGTTGTTATTCAGCAGGGAATGAATGATTCAAATAGTTATGCAAGGAGATATCATTGGTTTTCAGATTATGTTGATTCTTTTGTTATCGAGCCCCATAGTGGCATTATTGGAACTGATAAAGAAGAGGTAGCGCTTGATATGACATCTAGATTGAGTGAAGATGCTAGAAAAACATCTGTTGATCTTGTGAGAGATAATCCATATCATCTAAGAAGGGATTGGGAATATTTAATCAGAAACCAGAAACAAACCACATTGGATATGTGGTCATCTATATATGATAGAATACCAAAACCTGAAGTTCTTGATATGCCGAGGAATATAAACTGGAGCTTAATGAAGCGCCTATACGATTTTCAGCCAGAAAACTATGAGCAATTACTATCAGTAAAGGGTGTTGGACCTGCTACAGTAAGAGCCCTCGCTCTAATCTCCGATCTGATATATGGTGCAAAACCCTCTTGGCAAGATCCTATAAAATTTACTTTCACAGTTGGTGGAAAGGATGGAGTGCCATATCCAGTTGATAGAAAAGTAATGGATGAATCTATAGAAATTCTAAAAAGAGGAATTGAAGAGGCAAAGGTAGGAAAAGAGGAGAAATTGAAAGCGTTTAGAAGAATGAAAAACATAATTCCAAAATGATTTTATGGCCTTTTATGATGCAGATGGTATGAAAGGAAAGAGCACAGTGGTTACATTATGCTGTGTTCTTATTCTCTTTCTATCCTTAGGTGGTTGTATGGAACAGGGAGAAAGAAAGAAGATAGCAGTCATAGAGACAAACATGGGAACGATAAAGGTTGAGTTATACACAGATAAGATGCCGATTACTACAGAAAATTTTATTAGACTGGCAAATGACGGTTTTTATAACGGACTGGTCTTCCATAGAGTGATTGATGATTTTGTGATACAAGGTGGAGGATATTATCCAAATGGAACTATGAAGAAAAGCCCATATGGACCAATAAAGCTTGAAACTAATCCAGACGTAACGCATGTTGATGGAGCAATTTCAATGGCAAGAACCTCTGATCCCAATAGTGCTACAAGCCAGTTTTTTATCTGCGATGGAGCGCAACATTTTCTTGATGGGCAATATGCAGCCTTTGGTAAGGTTATAGAGGGTATGGATATAGTAAGAGCCATTGCTTCAGTAAACACAACAACAAAATATGGAATGCAAGATTGGCCTGTAGACGATGTTATAATAGAGAGCATAACTATAGAAGAGGAATAAAGTGGTGAATATGGCAGTTTTATCTGATAAAAATATAAGAGAATTGATCAGAAATGGTGAACTATCCATAGAGCCATTTGTTGAAAAAAACCTCACTCCGAATGGCTACGACCTAACAATAGATGAGATTTACATCAAAAAAACAGATCAATATATAAAAGATGGTATAGCAAAGATTCCTCCTCTTACATGGTTTGCGGTAAGCACAAGAGAATTTGTTAAGATGGGAGCAAAGGTTGTTTCCCAGCTCTGGATAAGGTCAAGCTATGCAAGAAAAGGAATAATTGCAAGTTTTGGAAAGGTTGACGCAGGCTTTCATGGAACACTAACAATCAGCTGTTTCAATGCAAGTCATGAAGAGGTTGAGATACCAATTGGAGATAGGTTTTGCCAGATTGTGTTTGAAGAGCTTTCCTCAAAGCCTGAAGAGCTCTATGAGAATAGATCAGGAAACTATCAGAATCAAAGAGGAATAAAACTATCAGCGGATTAAATTTCTAATACCTTTCTTGCGAACGTAAGATATCCCGTATGCCCCAGCATGTCAAAGCTTGGTCTTGTACCATGTTTTGATACAATCATCTCTCTCTGTAAGGTCTCTATTGTCCTTATATCAATAAATGGAAGTTTTCTAAGTTCGTTAACAGTTCTCTCTACTTGAGAAATCAAAGGAGAATAAGATGCTATTGAGCCACCGATCTTTAGTGCATTCCATGCATGTTCTATTACATTCCATGGATCAGGAATGTCAAGAACTACTGCATCAACATCTTTTTCATCTATTCCCTTAGTTATATCTCTCTCTTTAATTTCAACATAATCCAAAACCCGAACGTTCCTTAGATTTTTCATGGCAAAATCAATAAAATCTCTCCTTTTTTCGTAGGATATGATCTTACCATCTGGAGCAACTATTTGCGATAATACTGTAGTTAACGAACCAGAACCTATGCCTCCTTCAACAACTATGCTCCCTGAAACTATCGAGCAGTTAACAATAATTTGCGCAGCATCCTTTGGCAAAATTATCTGTGCCTTTCTTTTTAGAGCTCCCCATCTGTCATAGGAAAAAGGTCTGAGAAGCCACACATTTTTTGTTCCCAAAACAATCTTTTTTCCATATTCTAACCCTACGAATTCCTGAGAGTTTATTACTCCAAATCCCTTTATTTTTCTAGTTTTACCATCCACATTCACCATGCACCGCTTTCCCTTTTCATCAATTAATACTACGATATCATCTCTTTCTATTATCATAATCAACCACCAGTTGACTATAGGAAAATGGTTCCAAATCCAGCAACTCTTTCCACATCTCTCTACATTCACAATTCAATCCATCAAAAATATTTACATCTTGCTCAATAGAAAACCTGGCAATTGCATCTAAAACCTTATTGCTACATTTACTACAATTGTGTGCACCCCTTTTTCCACCTCTACCTGTTACATCACATTTTATCGCTAAATTTCCA
>CAYUOG010000012.1:0-9937 GCA_964446335.1 uncultured Thermoplasmatales archaeon | reverse complement strand
AGGGAAGATGTATCCTGTGGTTAGAGGAGTTGCTATGAATCCCGTTGATCACCCTCATGGTGGTGGTTCTCATCAGCATGTTGGAAAACCTGCTACAGTTAGAAGAGGTATGCCTCCAGGAAAGAAGGTTGGAAGCATAGCCGCAAGAAGAACCGGTAGGAGGAAGTAAAGTGGCTGAAGAAAGAAAGATGCTCAGCAGGAGACAGCGTAAGGGCAGAAGGAAGATGGAGATTGCACAGAAAGAGTTCTTCTATCGCGGAAAGAGTGTAGAGGAGCTTCTGAAGATGCCCTTAGATGAGTTAATCAACCTCCTCCCGTCTAGGGCAAGAAGAACTTTGAAGCGCGGGCTGACAAGAGAACAGGATAAATTGGTAAAAGATGTGAAAAAGGCAGAAGATGGTGAGATAATAAAGACACATTGCAGGAACATGATAATCCTACCCTCATTCATCGGTAAAACTATTGGGGTATACAATGGAAAGGAATTTCAACCGGTTAGAATACAGCCGGAGATGGTAGGTCATTATCTTGGCGAGTTTGCACTGACAAGGAAGAGGGTGAAGCACAGCGGCCCAGGAGTAGGAGCAACAAGATCATCTAAATATATGCCTCTGAAGTGATGAACCATGCCTAAATATTCAATTGGACAAACTGACCCTGAAAAAACTGCGAGAGCATATGGATACGAGCTACACTGCTCTCCAAAGGATTCCATAAACATAGCTCATGCTCTAAGAGGCATGAGATTGATTGATGCAAAGAAATACCTTGAAGATGTGATAGCACTGAAAAGAGCAGTGCCTTTCAGAACTCACAAAAAGAAGGTTTCCCATCGGAAGGGAATGGGTCCGGGGAGATACCCAAGGAAAGCTGCAAAGTATATACTTGATGTGCTGAAGAATGCAGAGAATAATGCTGAATACAAGGGTCTTAGCCCAGAGGATATGGTGATAACCCATATTGCCGCATATAAGGGAAGAGAGATAGAAGGTATAATGCCCCGTGCCTATGGAAGAGCAACCCAGAAGAATGAACAAACCACCAACATAGAAGTGGTTATTGAAGAGGTAGAATAATGGTTGTGGAGCAGAAGTTTATTGAGGAAAACGTAAACAGACTGCTGATAAAGGAATTTCTAAAAGAAAGGATAGCGGGAGCTGGATTTGGTGGAGTTGATATTCAGAGGACACCAATGGGAACAAGAATCTCTCTCATCGTAGAGAGACCTGGTCTAGTTATAGGAAGAGGGGGAGCAAACATAACGAAGCTTACCGAAGAAATAAAGGAAAAATTCAAGGTAGATAATCCCCAGATAGAGATCATAGAAGCAGGTGGAAAAGCAGCACTCAACGCTCAAATCATGGCAGAGAAGCTTGCTGAGGCGCTTGAGAGAGGATGGCATTTCAGAAGGGCAGGACATTCAATAGTAAGAAGAATCATGGATGCTGGTGCAAAGGGGTGTCAGGTAATTATCGCCGGTAAACTTATAGGTGCAAGGCACAGAACAGAGAAGTTCACTGAGGGGCACATCAAGTACTGTGGAGAAACAGCCAGAGAGGTAATGGATGAGGGCTATGCTGTAGCAAAGAGAAAGCCTGGAATAATAGGTGTTAAAGTTAGAATAATGAAACCTGAAGCAAAACTACCTGATGAGATTACTCTAAAGATAGCACCAACAGAGCAGAAGGAAGAAAAAACAGAAGAAACAGAGAAAAAGGAAGCAGAGGAAGAGACAAAGAAGATAACAGATATCAAGGGAGTAGGAGATGTAACTGCAAAGGAGTTAGAGAAACGAGGAGTAAAATCTGTAGAGGATCTGCAGGAGTTATCTGTGGATGAACTTGCTAGCATAAAGGGAATAGGAAAGAAGACAGCAAAGGAGATCAAGGAGCAGCTCAAAAAGATATCTTCTGAGGAGGGTTAATAATCATGGCTCTGTCATCTAAAGAAATAAGGGAGTTAAAGCATGAGGAAAGAGAGGAAAAATTGAAGGAATTGAGGCAGGAGCTGATGCATGAGCGTGGAGTTGCAGCGATGGGAGGTTCGCCTCCATCGCCTGGAAAAATCAAACAGCTCAGAACATCTATAGCTAGATTGTTGACCATAATGAAGGAGGAAAAGGAGAAGAAGTATGAGTGAGATTTGCCCAAAATGTGGTCTTCCTAAGGAGCTGTGTGTCTGTGAGGAAATCGCTAGGGAGCAACAACGTGTTGAGATAAAGATCGATAAGAGAAGGTATGGAAAAATGATGACGATAATAGAGGGATTAAATCCAAGCGATACAGACTTAAAATCTCTAGTTAGCAAGCTCAAAGCCATATGTGCAAGTGGTGGTACAGTGAAGGATGGTAAAATCGAACTGCAGGGAGATCACAGAAATAAGGTAAAAGAGTATCTCGAAGGCATGGGATACATTGTAGAGGTTATATAGAGGTATAGATATGAACGAGAGGCTGCTGATCAAGGGAGAACTGATAGGAAAAAGCACTACAGTAGTTAAAAGTACAGATCCGACATGGGTTGGAAAATCAGGAGTTATAGTTGATGAGACAAAGAATACCTTTACCATTGAGATCGATGGAGATGAAAGAGTTATTGCAAAGGACATAGCAGCCTTTGAGTTTATCATAGATGGTGAAAAATTTACAATAGAAGGATCCCGGCTCAGATATAGGCCAGAGGATCGAATTAAAAAGGCGAGGTAGAACATGGCAAAAAAAGATATTAGAGACATTGGCTTGGATGTACCAACTCCAAAAGAAACTTGCACAGACCAAAACTGCCCTTTCCATGGCACCCTTCCAGTAAGGGGGCAGATACTAAGGGGAAAGGTGGTTTCAGATAAGATGCAGAAGACAGTTGTTGTGGAGAGAGAATATACGCACTTTGTTCCAAAGTATGAAAGGTATGAGAAGAGAACCTCAAGGTATCTCGCTCACAATCCACCGTGTCTCAATGCAAAGGTTGGAGATAATGTAAAGATAGCTGAATGCAGGCCCCTAAGTAAGGCAGTATCCTTTGTTGTTATCCAGAAGCTGTGAGGTGAAATCGAAATGAAGGGAATCCCTGGAAGAAATTTGCGTGGCTTACCGATTGGTGCAAGATTGGATTGCGTTGATAATACAGGTGCAAAGGTAGTGCAGATTATAATGGTCCCAAAGGTTAAGGGTGTTCATCGTAGGAATGTAGCTGCAGGTGTTGGTGACAGAATCATAGTCAGTGTAAAGAAGGGCAAGATTGAGATGAGAAGACAAGTGCTCAATGCAGTTGTTGTTAGACAGCGTAGACCCTTTAGGAGACCAAATGGTGTGATGGTTCAGTTTGAGGATAACGCTGCTGTAATCATTACTCCAACTGGAGAATTAAAAGGTTCAATGATCAAAGGTCCTGTTGCATTGGAAGCTGCAGAGAGATGGCCTAAGATAGCCGCAACGGCATCAATGATCGTGTGAGGTGAGAAAGATGGTATCAAAACATCCAAGGAAACAGAGACGTTTTCTCTACAATGCTCCGCTCCATACAAGAAGAAAATTTCTCTCTGCCCATCTTGCAGAGGAGTTGCTTGTAAAGTATGATAGAAGAAGTTTTCCAGTAGCCAAAGGTGATACTGTTAAGATAATGAGGGGAGAATTCAAGGGGCATGTGGATAAGGTTGCAGCTGTAAATCTAAAAAAAGGACGTGTTGAAATAGAGGGCATAACTCTAACAAAGGCAGACGGAAAGAAGGTTCCAAAATTGATTCATCCTAGCGATTTGATGATAACAAAGCTCAACCTCACTGATCCAGTAAGAAGAGCTCGTCTGGAGAGAGGAGTATCCGAAGAAGTAAAGAAGGAAATTGAGAAGGAAGCAGAGGAGCAGATAAGGGAGATGGAAGAGCAAAAACTGGCAGAGGAACAGAAAAAGAAGGAAGAAGAGGCTGAGAAAGAGGTAGAAGAAACAGAGGAACCTCAAACAGAGGAAGATAAGGAAAAACAGGAAAAGGAGGAGAAGAATGAGTAAGCATCTCAAAAGATTGGCTACACCAAGAGCTGTATCCATAGAAAGAAAGGTTGCAAAGTGGACTATGAAATCATCTCCAGGTCCCCACTCAGCAGATAAATCCATACCTTTGGGCATAATAGTCAGAGATTATCTATCGCTCTGTGATACAAGGAGTGAGGCAAAGAAGATAGTATCAAGTGGTGCAGTTCTGGTTGATAATGTAGCAAGGAAGGACATTAAGTTCCCCTGCGGATTGATGGATGTTATTTCCATACCAAAGACAAACAAGAGCTACAGAGTGATGTTTGACAGGAGAGGAAAGCTAACTCTGGTTCCTCTTAAAAAAGGCGAGGAGAAATGGAAACTTTGCCGAATAGAGAATAAAACCATAATCAGAGGAGGAAAGACACAGTTAAATCTCCATGATGGTAGAAATCTGGTTGTTGATAAGGACCAACATAAGTCAGGAGATAGTCTAAAACTTTCCCTCTCAGACAATAAGATTATGGATACCTACAAACTGGATAATGGTTTTACTGCACTTATAACCGGTGGAGGGCATGTTGGTGAGATAGCAAAGATCGAAGAGATAAAGATTGTAAGGTCATCTAAACCAAATACGGTTTTACTATCTGCCAAAAATGAAAAATTTTCAACAATAAAGGACTATGTATTCCCTGTAGGGAAGGATTCTCCTGTTATAACATTACCAGAGGTGAAGATTGAATGAATGCAACCAATCCGATGACTGAACCAAGGATTGCAAAAGTAACCCTTAATATAGGTGTTGGAGAATCTGGAGAAAGACTAGAGAAGGCAATGAAAGTCTTAGAAGGATTAACAGGAAGGAAACCCATAAAAACCCTCTCAAAAACAACAAACAAGGATCTTGGTATAAGAAAGAAGATGCCTATTGGCTGTAAGGTTACATTAAGAAGAAAAGAAGCAGAGGATTTCTTGAAAAAGGCTTTCAAGATAAGAGATAACAAAATATCGTGGTATTCTTTTGACAGAAATGGAAACCTTTCCTTTGGCATACCAGATCATACACTCTTTCCAGGTCAGAAATACGATCCAGAGATAGGTATCTTTGGTATGGATGTATGTATCACCTTAGAGAAACCCGGCTATAGAATTAAACGCAGGAAGATAGGAAGCAGAAGTATTCCAAAGAAGCACAGAATTCAGAGAGAGGAGGCAATGGAATTTATAAGCAAAAGATTTAACGTGGAGGTTGTCGAGTGAAAATAAAAGAGAGAAAGAAGAAGTATGGAAGAATAGATGGATGCGAACGATGCGGTAGAAGAAGAGGAATAATTAGGAGATATGGACTACATCTGTGCAGACAGTGCTTTAGAGAAATCGCCGAAGATCTTGGTTTCAAAAAATATTCATAGGGGGTTGATGAGATGTTACATGATCCTTTGGCAAATGCACTCTCTTCAATAAAAAATGCCGAGCATAAAGGTAAACAGAGATGCATAATCAAACCCGCATCAAAACTTATTGCAAATATACTCGAGGTGCTGAAGAGCGAAGGTTACATAGGTTCCTTTGAATTTGTTGACGATAAAAGAGCTGGTTTCTTTGAGGTTGAACTTATAGGCGCTATAAACGATTGTGGTGCCATAAAACCGAGGTATCCAATCAAAAGAGAGGAGATGGAAAAGTGGGAGGCAAGGTATCTACCAGCAAGGGACTTTGGTTTGCTCATGCTAACTACCAACAAAGGAATAATGACTAACAAGAAGGCAAAGGAGTTGGGTATTGGAGGAAAATTACTTGCATATGTTTATTGAAGAGTGGTGGAAATGACGGAAGAAGGGTTGACAAAGAAGACCATTACCATTCCAGATGGCGTAGAAGTTAATGTATATGAGAATAACAGAGTAGAAATTAAGGGAGATAAGGGAGTTATATCAAGAAGCTTTTCACATCCAAAAATAAAGATTAAAAAAGAGAATTCGGGCATTGAAGTACTGTGCAAAAATCCAAGAAGAAGAGACCTTGCAATGCTTGGAACGTATGTGGCGCATATATCCAATATGATAAAGGGAGTTACTGATGGTTTTGAGTACAAGATGAAGGTGGTTTATTCTCATTTTCCCATAAAAACGGCTGTAGAGGGAGATAAGTTCCTTATTCACAATTTCCTTGGAGAGAGAACTCCAAGAGTTGCTAAAATACTTGAGGGAGTTGAGGTTGAGATAAAGGGCGAAAACATAATGGTTAGAGGTATAGACAAGGAGAAAGTTGGTCAGACGGTTGCAAATATAGAGAGAGCTACCAAAGTAAGAGACAGAGACATTAGAGTATTCCAAGACGGAATTTACAGAATTTCGCGAGGGTGAAAAAATGAATAAAGAAGAGTTTATCAAGAAGATTACCGAAATTCCAGGAATCGGTAAGGCAAAGGCAGAGTTACTGTATGATAATGGTTTTGACTCGGTAGATAAAATCAGAAAGGCAACCGTTGAAGATCTAATAACAGTTAAGGGCATAAGTAAGGCGTTGGCAGAAAAGATTAAATCAGAGTTTAAGGAGGAGAAAGCAGAAAAAGAGGAAAAGAAAGAGGAATTGCCAAAGGAAACTAGAGAAGAGAAGAAGACGGAAAGAGAGATTGAAGAGGAAGAAACCGAGGAGGAGACAGAAGAGAAAAAATACACTCCAAAGAAGAAGCCAAAGCTGAGTGAGGAAAAGAAAAGAGCGTTAATACTCAGAGCGAAGAAAAAGAGGCCGGAGTTTTTGAGACAGGAGTGGTTCAGGTACAAGAGATTAAGCAAGGTATGGAGAAGACCTAAGGGATTGCAATCGAAATACCGAAAAAATCTCAAATACAGACCTCCATTGGTAAGAGTGGGTTTTAGAGTACCAAAGGAGGCAAGAGGATTGCATCCTTCTGGATTTGAAGAGATTTTGGTTCATAGGGTTGAGGAGCTGGATGGAATAAATCCCGATTATCAGGCTATCAGAATAGGGGCAACTGTTGGTACAAGAAAGAGGATTCAGATTAAAAACAGGGCTGATGAACTTGGTATTAGAATACTCAACAGAGGTGAACTATGACTGATTTGACTCATCAGAGAAGAATGGCTGCTGACATACTAAAATGCGGAGTTAATAGAGTGTGGATGGACGAGGATAGAAACGAGGAGATTGCCAGAGCTGTAACAAGAGATGATATACGATTACTCATAAAGGGTGGAGCGATAAAGAAGAAACCCATAGTTGGGATCTCCAGAGGAAGAAAGAGACATCTTAAAAAACAGAAAGAGAAGGGCAGAAGAAGAGGTCATGGTTCAAGAAAGGGTGCAAAGTTTGCAAGACTGCCAAGAAAGAGAAGGTGGATTGCTACAATAAGACCCATCCGTGCTTATCTGAGGGAACTCAGGGACAAGAATATGATTGATAGGCACACCTATAGATTATACTACAGAAAGGCAAAGGGTGGAGAATTCAGAAGTAGAGAACATCTTAGAACTCATCTGATAGCAGATGGTGTTATAAAGGAGGAGAAACAATGAAACACGGACCAACCTATAGACCCATGTTCAAGAGACATAGATTAGGAATAACAGATTATAGAAAGAGAAAAAAACTGCTAAAATCTAGGAAAATAAGAGCTGTTATAAGAAAATCCTTGAACCATATAAGGGTTCAGTTTGTTCAGTATAAGGAAGATGGTGATGTTGTTCTTGCATCAGCTATATCAAGTGATTTAACAAAATATGGTTGGAAGAAAACTCCAAAGGATACGACATCTGCTGCATACCTTACAGGGATGCTTGCCGGCAAAAGAGCAAAGGAGAAGGGGATTGAGGAATGCATAGTCGATATTGGTAGATATACCCCAACAAAAGGTTCAAGAGTCTTTGCAGCGGTTAAGGGCATAATAGATGCTGGAATAATATGTCCGGCTGACGAATCTGTATTTCCGAGCGAGGATAGAATACTTGGTAAACATCTCAGCAGAAAGCCTGAAGTATCTGTTGAAGGGGTAAAGAAAAAGATTTTGGAGGGAGGAAAGTGAACGGGGAACAGAGTGACCTTCTAACCCAATGGGAGCCTAAAACAAGACTCGGGAGAATGGTAAAAGATGGAGAAATAAAAACAATGAGTGAGGCTTTGAAGACTCGTCTCCCATTGAGAGAACCAGAGATTGTTGATTTTCTTCTTCCAGATTTGAAGGATGAGATTATAGACGTTAACATGGTACAGCGGATGACAGATTCAGGTAGAAGGGTAAAATTTGTAATTACTGCTGTTGTTGGTAATGAAAACGGATATGTAGGTTTGGGCCAGGCCAAAGGAAAAGAAGTGGGAGCGAGCATAAGGAAAGCAATAGAGAATGCAAAGCTGAATATCATAGAAATCAGAAGAGGATGTGGCTCATGGGAATGCAGATGTGGTAAGCCTCACACAATACCTTTTGATGTTTCTGGAAAGAGTGGTTCTGTTGAAGTATTTTTCAAACCTGCACCTCAGGGATTAGGATTGGCTTGTGGAGATGTGGCAAAGAAGATTCTGAGCAAAGCTGGAATAAAAGACATATGGGCTTTTGCAAGAGGAACCACAAGAACAAAGGTAAACTATGCAAAGGCTGTCTACAATGCTCTAAAGAGAAATGCAGAGATGAGGATACTTGAGGAGAAAGGAAAGACATTGAACATAGTCTCTGGAATAGTTGAAGAAGAGGCGGGAGAGGAATGACAATGCTTTATTCAGTTGTTAGGGTTAGAGGAAGTATAAACGTTAAGCCAGATATTAAAAAGACTTTGCAGATGCTTCGTCTTACAAGGGTGAATCACTGTGTCCTGATTGATGGCAAAAATGAGAGCTACAGGGGGATGCTGAACAAGGCTAAGGATTACATAACCTGGGGAGAAATTGACAAAGAAACTTTAATAGAGCTTATAAAAACAAGGGGCAGATTGATGGGAGATAAGCCTGTCACAGAGGAATACGTAAAATCTGCAACATCATATAATTCTATAGAAAAACTTGCAGATGCTCTTGTTGAAGGAAAAATAAGATATTCTGAATTACCCAATGTCAAACCCTTGTTTAAATTGAATCCGCCAAAGGGAGGTTATGAGGGAATAAAACGTGCCTACAAGGTTGGAGGTGCCTTGGGATACAGAGGAAAGGAAATAAACAATCTTATAAGGAGAATGCTGTAAAAATTCCAAAAGTTTATTATATCGAAACTATCCTAAGTATATAGTAAAGAGGGAAAAACATGGAAGAGGTCTTGTACAATATAGAGATACATAGGGATGGAGATATCTATCTCGGCAGGATATACTCAGATGTAGATGGAATGAAGGAGTTCAAAAACCACAGAATAGAGGCGTTACTTAGAGACATTACCCTAGATATACAACTTGCTCTCGATGAGTTTGCAAATAGAATAACAGAATTTGCCGAAGGAGAGGGAATAGAAGAGATAGAATAAATTATAGTAACTTTTTTAAATATTTCTCGTATTTTGTGCTTCATTCTTGATTGGAGGATTGACATTGTTGAAATACACAAGATTTGAAAAAGCTCGTATTATAGGTGCACGTGCCCTCCAGATTGCGATGGGTGCACCTGTTCTCATAAAAGTACCAAAAGATATGGTTGACCCTGTTAAGATAGCTATGATGGAATTTGAAAAAAATGCTATTCCCATAACTGTTAGGAGAAAAAAATCAGCATAATGGGAGAAGATTGACATGGTAGAGGATGAAAATAAGGAGGAAACACTGGTTCCTGAAGATCTTTATCTAACATCTGGTGTTCATATAGGAACAAGGCAGAAAACGGCAGATATGAAGAAATTTATATACAAAGTGAGAAACGATGGATTGTATATAATAGACATAAAAAAGACTGATAAAAAGATAAAAGAGGCTGCAAAATTCCTTGCAAAATATGATCCGTCAAAAATACTTGTTGTATCTGTCCGTCA
>CAYUOG010000011.1:0-10177 GCA_964446335.1 uncultured Thermoplasmatales archaeon | reverse complement strand
GAAAAGATTGATTCCTGGTAGCGTCTCAACAGGATCTGTAATGAAAATGTCAAATTTTTTTTTCAATGAATCTGGAAATTCCTGTTGAACATCATATACGAAAGCTTCGATATCAAGGTTCTTTTCTTTTGCAACTCTACTTATAAAATCTACAATTCTCTTATCTATATCTACAACCACAATTCTTCTAGGTAATCCTGTCAACCCGGCGAATATACTTAACAGATCATCATCTCCAACAATAAATATTTGTGTATTTGTCAGCTCTCCTCTCTCGTAAATAAACTCTGCTCTCCTTGCCACTCCCTCTTCACTCATAAATCCCTGATCGAAATTCCATATGGCGTTGGGTCTGTCTTTACAAATTCTTTTATACTCCATCAAAACGTTGGAGAACTCACTGCTGAAATCAATACCTGTTCCTTTACAATTTGAGCAATATATGTCTCCAAAATTTTCTATTCC
Source organism: uncultured Thermoplasmatales archaeon (assembly GCA_964446335.1). Lineage (GTDB taxonomy): Archaea > Thermoplasmatota > E2 > DHVEG-1 > B18-G2 > CAYUOG01. The sequence goes on along the minus strand of CAYUOG010000011.1, from coordinate 9,712 downwards.
GAGTTTATCTACTTCACTCTTTCCTTTATCAGTTAATTCGACTATACCCCCCTCTATCTTGATTATATGATCCTTTTTCATCTCCTGGAGTATTTCAAATACCTCTGGTAGACTAGAATCCTGATAGTATATAAGCTCATAGACTCTTGTTTTCCCTCCTGATAACCTCTGCAGTATCTGTCTCTTGATTCTATTACTTTTCCTCATCTGATCAACAGCTTAGCCCCTATCAAAAACATACTGTCTATAGTTTTCTGGTCTAAAACTCTTTATAAGTAGGTCAAAGACCTCACCAGCCTTTGATGTATCTCCACAGGTAAAGATATCGAGGTTTATTAGTCCATACTCTGGCCAAGTATGCACTGAAACATGTGATTCTGCAATCAAAACAATGCCTGTTACACCATGTGGTTTAAACTGATTATAAACAGAACCTACTCTTGTAAGTCCAGCTTGATCTACAGCCTCTTCGATAATCTTTTTGACGGTTTTCTCGCGGGAAATCAACTCCGGAGGCACTCCATAAAGTTCGGCGATTATGTGCCTCCCTACTATCATCGCTATCACCTGCCATTTTTTTCACCTTCATGTGATCTTATCTGTCGCACGAATTTAACTTGCTAATTTAAATTTTTCGCTGTTTTTAGATGCGATTCATATGATACTTCATGTCGTTGGTTTAAATGGTTTTGAAGATTATTAAGATATAGTCAAATGAGATGTTCTGCAAATAGTATTAAATGAGAGATGCTATTGGATTTAGTATGCAATTCTTCCAATTATCCAAAGAAAAGGTAAGATGTCCATTGATTCCAGAAGTAATTAGACTTGGTAAAGAATTAAAGGGAAAAACGGGAATTATATCAGTGAGATATGGAAAACGCATGCTTTCTATTTTATCGCCAACATTGCTAGATGAAATTACTGAAGATGAATTTGTTGAAGTTATAGACTATGATCCTGTAAAAAATAGCTTGATGTTTATTGGAGAACAGCAACCAGATGTACTACTTGCCGTTCATTGGATGGTCCTTAGAGCAAGAGAGGACATAAACATAATCGTTCATCTCTACAATGGTAAAGATATTTTAAACCCGTTGGAAAAGGCAAAGAAAATCCTTAGCTCAGTAAAAGGAGATAGCTACATATTTAATGATAAAAACGAGGTTTTATTTCTTGGGAAAAGTTTTGTAGAGATTATTGAGAGAATAGGGAGGAATTGAGATGTTAATAGACGGTAAGGAGTATAGATCTGTATGGTTTGAAGATGGAAAACTGTACCTTATTGACCAGCGAAAGTTGCCTTTTTCATTTGAAATCTTTATTGCAAAAAACGTTGAAGAGGTAGCCTTTGCGATTAGAGAAATGGTGGTAAGAGGGGCCCCGGCTATTGGTGCGACAGCGGCATATGGAGTAGTGCTTGCCAAAGAGGGAAAGATAGATGAAGCAATAGATAAACTCAAAAACACTCGACCAACAGCTCACGATCTGTTCTATGCTTTGGATTACATGAAGAAAGAGATTGATAATGGCAAAGATGCATTAAATGCAGCCAACAGGTATGCTGAAGACATTATAGAAAGATGCAGGAAGATAGGTGAGCATGGTAAAAGTTTAATTAAAGATGGCACCAAAATTCTAACACACTGTAACGCTGGAGCACTGGCAACGATAGATTATGGAACTGCACTTGCCCCTATCAGATTAGCGCATGCTGAGGGGAAGGATATTTTTGTGTATGTAGACGAAACCAGACCTAGGTTGCAGGGAAGATTGACAGCATGGGAACTTGAACAAGAGGGGATTTCCTATGTACTAATTGCAGATAATGCTGCGGGCTATTTTATGAAAAAGGGAAATGTGGATATGGTAATTGTTGGAGCAGACAGGATAGCTAGAAATGGAGATGTTGCAAATAAGATAGGAACCTACGAAAAGGCAGTTGTAGCAAAAGAAAATGGCATACCGTTTTATGTTGCTGCACCAGTTAGTACTTTTGATTCATCTATTGAAACTGGCGAGGACATCGTCATAGAAGAGAGGAATGAAAGAGAGGTAAAGGAGAAGAATAATTGCAGACTTATACCTGAGTGGGTAAAGGTAAAAAATCCTGCCTTTGATGTAACTCCCAGAGCCTATATAACCGGTTACATTACTGAAGATGGAATAAAAAAACTATGAAAATAAGGATTCTATAGAAGTTATGTTGTTTTCGTCACTATTTTCAAGAAACTTCATAATTGCCTGTCTGACAAAGGAGTTATCATATCCTTTCTCCTCTACAAGATTTATTATCCTTCCCTCAAATTTTGAAAATCTTGGAAAAATATCTCCATAGGAGACATACTCGTATACAATATTATTCTCTTCATTGCTCTCCTCTATTTTATTATAAGGATCCACTTTAACAACGATCTGCTCTATCCCAGCAAACTTCAGCAAGGCAACTGCAGCATCTTTTAGCTTTGGTGAGAAGAGAGTTATCTCCACCCTTTTCTCCTCGCCTCTGCCCAAATATGCAATCACCTCATTAGAGATGTATACAAGATTATCACCATCTCTGTACTTGATGTATAGTGCCACTTTTACATTCCTTGCACAGGTATTTCCATCGTTTGAAACAGTCACAGAAACTTTGTTATTCATATTTTTGATAATCCTTCCCTTCTCACAGTATATCTGAATATCATGTACTGTCAAGTCTGGTAGATTGTTTACTTCTGCATTTTCATTACCTGTGGATACTATGGAGTCATCTGGTGTGTTTTCACCACTAGATATCTCTCTTTTATCTGGACCAAGAAAAGGCAGATACTTGGAAGGTAGCAATAGTGCAATAGCTAACGTCAAAGTGCAGACAAGAACGAATAGAGAAGTTTTGGAAATCCTCATCAATATTTATCTCTATGTATAGTATATAAGTAGTTTGTTGGATAAGTATTACCTCTTTTTACTCGGACAATCTGGATTAATACACATCTCCTTTTTATTGATCTTTATTATAGGAGCACCGCACACTGGACATTTTTTGTCTGTAGATATAATTCTTCCTTTCTGTGGAAGTGGATAGGTTACCTTGCAGTTTGGATATCCTGTACAGCCAACAAATCTCTTTTTACTCTTACTTGCTGTTCTTACAACCAGAGGTTTACCACAAGATGGACATGTGCCTATGGTATTCTGTAATGTTAATGCCTTTCTTAAAGAACTTCTTATTGCGTGTTTGTTATTCTCGAGAGAAGTCAATACTCTGTGTAACATTTCCCTAGATTTCTTTATGACTTTACTTTCATCTTCTTTTCCTTCAGCGATATTGTCCATGTCCTTCTCTAACTGTGCGGTCATGTCTGGTTTTGAGATGTCGTACGGTCTTATGGTATCAACAACTGCAAAGGCTGTCGCTGTTGGTATTGGAGTAGAGCCAATAATGTACTTTCTACTGTACAATTTCTTTATAATCTCATGCCTTGTTGACTTTGTTCCCAAACCAAGCTTTTCCATCTCTGAGATCAATGCACCTTGGGTAAAGCGTCTCGGTGGTTTAGTTTCTTTTCTAAGTAGCTTGACGGATTTTACATCTATCTCTTCATTCTCCCGCAGTTCAGGTATTTCTTTTTCTCCTGTCTTGGTAGGATATATAAGTTTCCATGTTGGTTCTATGAGTCTGTATCCATTTGCGACAAAAACTTCTCCTTTTATTTCAATCTCTGCATTTGTAATCTCTGCAGTCGTATCCTTTGTAAGAGTTGCAAGAAATCTCTTGACTATTAAGGCATATACTTCCTTCTGCTCAGGTGTTAGTTTCTTGAGCGGAGGTATATCGACAGGATGAATTGGAGGATGATCCGTTGTTTCCTTTTTTCCTCTTGTTGGCATTTTTCTGCGATTTTTGATGGTTATCTCTGCAAAATCTGAGAATGTCGAATCCTTAAGCAAATGTAGCATATCATCGATCCTCAAACTTTTTGGATAGACTGTATTATCTGTTCTTGGATAGGAGATCCAACCATGCATGTACAGCTCTTCTGCTATTTCCATTGCACGAGATGCAGACAATTTTAGTATAGATGATGCAGCATTTAGAAAAGAAGTGGTATCAAAGGGCGTAGGAGGTATCTCTTTCTTGATACTTCTATTTACAGAGCTTACAGATGCCTTTTCTACATCTTTTATCTTCTCATAGATTTTCTTTGCCTCTTCCTCATTCTTTATTTTATCCTTTTTATGAAGTGCAGAAAATGTTGTTTTATCCTTTTCTAAGTTTGCAGCAATCTGCCAGTATGGTTCGGGCACAAATTCTTTGATTTGTTTTTCACGGTCTACGATCATAGCTAGGGTAGGTGATTGCACCCTTCCTATGGAAAGAAAATCTTTTCCGTACTGCTTAGCCGCCATAGAAACAAATCTCGTTAATGTTGCACCCCACACGAGATCGATGATCTGTCTAGTTTCTGCTGCTTTAGCTAGATTGTAGTCTATATCAACAAGGTTAGAAAAGGCCGAAATGATCTCAGATCTTGTTAAGGCACTAAATCTTGCACGTTTTATGTTTTTAAGATTTTTGTTGTACTTTCTAAGAATTTCAATTGCTTCTACCCCTATGAGCTCTCCTTCTCTATCAAAATCTGTCGCGATAATAGCCTCAGAGGCTTTATCAGCAAACATCTTAAGAATATCTGCAATTGCTTTGTTTGTTATTCTTTTGTAAGGCTCTATCCAGATTAGATCTAATGGTGAGATACCTTTCCATCTGTTGAATTCTGGAGGATAGTCAAGATTAACAATGTGTCCCTTTAATCCGAGAACAATCCACTCTTCACCATCTTTGGTGAAGGTATAGTATGGCATCTTTCCAGCTTTCTTGAGTATAGCCTTACCATTGGAAAGAATACTTGCTATTCTCCCTGCTGCAATCTGTTTTTCACATATAACAAGCTTCATTTCACCATCAAACCTGTTAAGGGAAATAACATCAGGATTCCATATAATTATTTTACGCAGAACAGTTAATTAGGCACTTTGTATTTTCAGGATTGTGATGAATATGAAGATTCATATACTACTCGGATCTAAGTCAGACAGTCCAATAGGGGATAAGATAATCGATACACTCAAACAGTTTGATGTAGAATACAGACTAGACATTGCCTCTGCTCACAGAACCCCAGAAAGAGTGAAGATGCTAGTAGAGGAGAGTGATGCAGATGTATTTATAGGAGTTGCTGGTTTGGCTGCAGCTCTTCCAGGAAGCATAGCGGCACATACCACAAAACCTGTTATAGGTGTTCCTGTATCTGGAAAAGTAAATCTTGATGCTATTCTTTCTATTGTTCAAATGCCTCCAGGTATCCCAGTTGGTGCTGTAGGTTTAGATCGTGGAGAAAACGCTGCACTTCTTGCACTAGAGATTTGTGCATTAAAGGATCAAAAACTCGCCGAGCAGCTTGAGGAATACAGAGAAAAGATGAAGAAAAAAGTAATCGGAGAATAGGAGATGTTCGATGCTAAGCAGTTTATAAATGAGAGCATTCAACTTATTAGAGAAAAAATAAAAGGAAAGGCTTTGATTGCCTGTTCTGGTGGAGTAGATAGTACAGTTGCTGCCGTACTTGTAGATAAAGCCATAGGTAAAAACCTAGTCGCTCTCCATGTAGATACCGGACTTATGAGGAAAAATGAGTTGCAACAGGTAAAAAAACTTCTTGAGGATTTGGGTTTAAACAATAGGTTTGTTGATGCAAGTGAGAGATTTTTCAATGCTTTAAAGGGCATAATTGATCCAGAGAAAAAACGCAAGATTATTGGTGAACTTTTCATAAGAATATTTGAGGAAGTTGCAGAGGAAGAAGAAGTTGAGCATCTTGTGCAAGGCACGATAGCACCTGATTGGATTGAGTCTGGAGACCAACTAAGAGATACCATAAAATCCCATCATAACGTGGGAGGGCTCCCAAAAGATATCAAAGTCAAAATAGTGGAGCCACTACGTGATCTCTACAAGGATGAGGTTCGAGCTGTTGCCAGAGAGCTTAAGATTCCAATAGCGGAGCGACAACCCTTCCCTGGTCCTGGTCTTGCAGTTAGGATTATTGGAGAGGTCACAAGAGAAAAAGCAGAGATTGCAAGGGAGGCTTGCTACATTGTTGAGAATGAGATAGAAAAAGCAGCTAGGTCAGGACTAATGGAACTTCCATGGCAATATTTCGCTGTTCTTTTACCATTAAAAACAGTAGGTGTCCATGGTGACCAACGTGCCTATGGTTATACGATAGCTGTCAGGGCAATTCAAAGTATAGATGGAATGAGTGGTGCCTATAGCAAAATACCTCATGAGGTGCTCGATAGAATTGCAACCAGAATAACCAACACTCTTGGAGATAAAGTAACAAGAGTTGTTTATGATATAACTAATAAACCCCCAGCTACCATAGAGTGGGAATAGTATGGTAAAGATATATGTTATAGATAATGGGGGGCAATGGACTCATAGAGAATGGAGGGTACTAAAGTATTTGGGGGTAGAAACTCGCATATTGCCAAATACAACACCCTACGATGATTTAGTTAAAAATGATATAGATGGCATAGTACTGTCGGGTGGTGCACCACGCATAGGTTTGAAAGATAACCTTGGCAGATGTGGCGAATATCTTGAAAATGCTGATTTTCCCATCCTAGGAATATGTGCAGGTCATCAGTTTATAGCTAGATTTTTTGGAGGCAAAGTAGAGCCTGCAGAAATTCCTGAATTTGGAAAGGTTGATCTTATTATAGACAAAGAACACGAACTCTTCCATGGAATTCCAAAGAAAAGTGTTGCCTGGGTATCTCATAATGATGAGGTAACCATTGTTCCAGAATCTTTTGATGTCCTTGCCCATTCAGATGCCTGTAAAGTACAAGCAATGGCACATGAGAAAAAACCCATCTTTGGATTACAGTTTCATCCAGAAGTTGAGCATACAGAATATGGTATGCAGGTTTTCAAGAATTTTGTTGATATATGTAAAAAATAGCTCATCCCCATCTTTTAAAGAGATTATGCTCTATCCCAAGCTGGTCCAATATCTTTCCAACAATAAAATCTATCATATCCTCTATACTGCTTGGTTTATGATAGAATGCAGGCATAGCTGGCAATATAATTGCACCCGATTCCTTTGCTTTAACCATGTTTTTAAGAGTAGAGAGATCAAGAGGTGTTTCTCGAGGCACAAGAATCAGAGGTTTACTCTCTTTGAGACAGCAGATTGCAGCTCTTGAAATTAGAGTATCAGTATAGCCATTTGCTATTGCAGATAGAGTCTTTAAACTACATGGAATAACAACCATTGCATCTACCTGAAATGATCCACTTGCTGGAGCAGAGAAAAAATCGTCATTCTCATAGGTTTTTGTGGCAAGATTTTTTAGCGTATCTAGATCAATATCAGTTTCATGTTCCATGATTTTCTTCGCAGCATCTGAGATAATCAAATGCACCTCTTTCTTTAATTGGTGGAGAATTTTAACGAGCTTAATACCGTATATGACTCCAGAGGCTCCACATATACCTACTACAATTTTCATACTCTTCCACAGCTCTTTATTGTCTTTACAATCTCTGAAAGATTTTTTTCAATATCTTTATCTTCTTCGAGTGCAGTTCCAGTAACCACTATATCTGCACCTGCCGATACCTTCTCTTTAGCTACAGTAGCATTTTTTATTCCACCACCCACAACAACAGGTATATCTACCTCTTCCTTTACCTTTCTGATCATCTCATTTGGAACACTTTCAGGTGCACCAGAACCAGCTTCGAGATAGATAAGGGACATTCCAAGGTACTGGGCTGCAAGTGCATAGCCTATTGCGGTGGTGTAGTCATGCCTTTTTACTAGCTCTGCATCTCCAACCTTTCCAACGGTCATGCCAGGTTCAATGATTAGATAGCCCATAGATATGGGTTCTATGCCGAATTTTTTTATTATGAAGGCACCTCTCATTTGCTCTCTTATAACATAATCAAGGTTCTTTGAGTTAAGAAGACTCATAAAGAATATTGCATCTGCATATTTACTTAGAAATCTGGCACCAGATGGAAATAGTATCACAGGGAGAGAGGTTTTTTCTTTTATTGCCTTGACAGTATCATCCACCAGTTTTTGCGATGTTATGGTAGAGCCTCCAACCATTATGGCGCTACTTCCAGCCTTTTCAGCACATGAAGCAAGATAGCCAGCTTTTTCTGCATCCTGCTTGTCTGGATCTATGAGTGCAAAATGGAGGGGATATTTGGATAATTCTTCAATAATGTAGGCAGCTACCTTCATTGGATAGCAAATAAAATTGCGATATTAATACTTGACTAATCAATAGTTGTTAAAAGCCTTGAAAGAATCTCTTTATTTACTGAGGCTATAACACTGACACGTTCAAGTACATCACTGGGCATATTAAGTTCTCTACCTTTTCTATCACAGACGACACCATGGGCTTCTCTTACTATAAGGGTTGCTGCTGCAATATCTGTTATCCTTAGATGTTTTTTCAAACATAAAAAACAATCTATGGCACCATGAGCTACGAGACACATTTCTAGTGAAGCTGCACCAAAGGATCTAATGTTATCCATGTATGGTAGATTTTTCATCCGTTTATCCCCGCTTTCTCCCAGAATCAGTGAAGAGAGAATCTTTCCTGATACGTGCTGTGGTGCAGATATGCGACGGTTGTTGAGATAGACTCCCTCACCTTTTTCGGCTATGTATGTATCTCCAGTTGGGATATTCATGACTATACCATACTCAACACTATTCAATGTGTCTTTTCCTACTGCTATAGAGGTGGCGTAGAAAGGTATTCCTCTGACTGCATTTCTTGTACCATCGATTGGATCAATGATAAGTGTATATTCCCCTCCAAAATCAAGAAACCCTGCTTCTTCACTTAGTATATTCACAGCAAGATTTGATTTTTTAACATATTTTATGGCAATATCTTCTGCAATCTTGTCTATGTACTCAGTTGCTGTACCATCTGCTCCTATCCCTACGTTTTTTCCTAAGCTAACAGGGTTTGTTTCTATGTTTTTCAATACTATCTTTCTTATATCGCTCGCTATTGTTCTACAAAGATTTTTTATTTCAGTCTTCATTTTTTCACCATTAAGTAAACCAAATCCATAGTAAGGTACCTGTTAATGTTAATACTGTTGTAATGGTAGAAGCTACAATAACTCCAAGCAGAATTGTAGCCATTGTTTTTGAAAACTTTAGATTGAATAGATATGCTATGAGTGAACCCGTCCAAGCGCCAGTAAATGGCAGAGGTACAGCCACAAAAATTAGCAACCCAAAATACTCATAACGTTTTATCTTCTCATCAGCACGTTTTCTTGTTACATTAAAGAGTTTATCTAAGAATTTTCCAAAAAGCTGGTATTTTCTCAGGAATTTCTCAATCGAATCGAAGAAGAGTAAAATAAAGGGTACTGGTACCATATTACCAAGTATTGCCAAAGGAAATGCCTGCCACCATTCCCAGCCGAAACGCAGTATGGCAAATGGTATAACATACCTTGACTCAAGCCATGGCACCATTGACATTATGAAAATCTTCAACCACTCTGGTAGTTGCTCAAACATTTCTATGATCCTCCGATGAATTTACCGTATCCTCTCTCCCCAACAAGTTCTCTTTCTTCTATAATCCTTTCTCCCCTCACAAA
>CAYUOG010000010.1:0-10634 GCA_964446335.1 uncultured Thermoplasmatales archaeon | reverse complement strand
TCATGCATTAAGAGTATTGGATTAGGAAGTATTTAAATCTATTTTGACATTTCTCATCATCTTAAACTCTACAAAAATCGTTAAAAATATTAATTTAACCAAAACATTTATTTTATAAATTTAGTAAAGCTATAATATTAAATATTAATGCTTTAAGTTAAAAAGAGGTTTGAATATAATTCGAACTGCTGAATTTTAATATCTGTACACCAATTTTGCAATATAATATTGATAGATAATATCTAGCAAGCATAACCCTTATAACACTCTCTTTGGATAGAAAAAGCAAATGGATGCATCCTCAGAAGATAATGAGAAGGTCAAAGCAGCCATATATACTCGAGTATCAACGGAGGATCAAGCAAAAGAAGGTTTTTCTCTAGATGCACAGCTAGAAAAGCTTAGATCCTACTGCAGAGCTAGGGACTGGGAGATAGCTGGTGAGTATATAGATGATGGATATTCAGGTAGAAATACAAAGAGACCAGCCTATCAGAAAATGATGCAGGAGATGGATAAGTGGGATGTATTGCTGGTTATTAAGATGGATAGAATACACAGAAATTCCAAGAATTTCATGCTTATGATGGAGCAACTCAAAAATTCTGGCAAGGAATTTGTTTCTATGACCGAATCATTAGATACCTCCACATCCATGGGTCGTTTTGTTATGGATATTATTCAAAGAATAGCCCAGTTAGAATCTGAACAGATTGGAGAGAGAGTATACATTGGCATGGAGCAGAAGGCGAAATCAAGCGGAGGGATACTTGGATTCAATATTCCATATGGATATGAATATATTGATGGTAAGCTTGTAGTAAATGAGAAAGAAGCAGAAGTAGTTAGAAGAATATTTGACATGTATCTCGAAGGATTTAGTATGAAAAAAATTGCTGATGTGCTCAATTCTGAAAATATACCTACTAAACAAGATAGAAACTGGGCATCTCAAACTGTTGCTGTAATACTAAAAAACCCTCTTTACTGTGGCTTTCTGAGGTGGGAGAAGTATCTAAATAGAGGAGATCATGAACCCTTGATAGATATTGATACATTCAACGAGGTACAGAGGATAATTATGAGAAGAGGACGGAAAGGAGGCAAACAAAATATCTTTCTAATACGGGAAAATTAGTATGGAAGAAAAAGAATTTTCTGAAGAAATAAAAGAGCAAGCATTGAAAAGAGCGAATTATAGATGTGAAAGATGCTGGTCTAGAGAGAATCTTAGACTTCGTGCAATAGATGAAAATAGTGAATACACTCTTGACAATTGCGTAGTGTTGTGTGAAAGTTGTTACGAAAAAGCACCCCAAGATCCTTTTTTGTTCAAAAATCTCTTTCTTAGATTTGCATCTCCAAAGGAGATGATAAGTTTTTATAATGCCGAAAATGAAGAAGAGGCTTTGAGGCTTTTCTGTGAAGAAAATGGCATTGAATATGAAAGATTGGAAATTAGCAGAGAAAAGTTATCGCGAAGTTTTGCAATAAAACAAGGAATGAAAAAAAGTGTAGAAAAAAGAGGACATGCTGGATTCAACATACCGTATGGCTATGATTATAAAGATGGAGAGTTAAAAATTAATGATGATGAAGCTAAAACTGTAAAAAATATATATTCATGGTATATTTCTGGAAAAGGCCTAGGTGAAATAGCAAAAATGCTTAATTCTGCAAAAGTTCCAACGAAAAAGGGGGGTTTCTGGGCTAAAAAGACGATTTCAAGCATATTAAAGAATCCTGTGTATTGTGGGTATTTCAGATGGGAGAATAAAATTACCAAAAGCAGACATCAAAGTATCATAGACAAAGAAACTTTCAAAAAAGTTCAGAAAATAATTGAGCAACGAGGCGGTAAGTCGTCAATTTTTGATTTTTGAGGTTTTTTGCAGCTCAAAATCCCGCCTATTTGTCAATTTCGGTAGACCGAAGTTGATAGATATAACCGAAGGTAACCCTCTATTTTAATCAATTTTTGTTAAAGACATGCAAAATAGATCAATTTTTTGACCAAATATAATACCGCTCGGACATCTATTTTTTCTAAGTCTTTTGTGATTCCATGTTTTGCTCAAAAACATATAAAGCCGAGCTGATTTTTGAGGAGAGGACTAACACCATCATGCATGCTATACAATATCAATCAATATAGCTGTACATAGTGTGATAGATATTATCTATCATTCGAAAAACGATTGGTCTTTATGTACATAGTTTTTATTGTCAATCATGAAAAATATTCAATTTCACTTAAATGTTAATTATTTAATGTTATATATTAACAACGTATACAAAGTAAACATTCATGAAAAAATGTAACAAAAACTTTAAGAAGAGGGAGAATTTTCTCCTCTAAAAAGGGGAGCTATCATGTATATTGTAATAGTTGGGGCGGGACGCATTGGTCAACGTCTTACAGAGATAGCATTGAACGATGGAAAACAGAATAACAACGTAATTATTATAGATAAAAATCAGGAGAAATGTGAAGAGGTTGCAAGAAAATACGATGCCATAGCAATAAATGCAGATGCCACACAGGAAGAAACCCTTGATGAATCAGATATCAAAAAGGCAGATGCGCTTGTTGCAACTATTAGAGATGATGCTGTAAATCTGATGGTAATTTCTCTCGCAAAGAATAAGGGAGTAAAATCTCTGGTTTCTCTTGTAAATCAGGAAGAGAGCATACCAATGTTTATGGAAAAAGGTGTAAAGATTGTTAAAAATCCTGACCTAATCATAGCAGAGAATCTATACAGAGCTGTGAAGTATCCCTCAATAGCCGATTTTATGAATGTTGGAGAAGCAGCGAGCATATTTAGAATTCCCCTACCACCCGATTCAAGACTGTCTGGCAAAACCATAAAGGAAATAGATCTGCCAAAGAAGAGTCTTATAATAGCAATAGAACGTGAGAACAGATTCATAATTCCAACCGAAGAGATTGAATTGCAATCTGGAGACAAGGTTACAGTTATTGCTCACAAGGATCAGGTTGATAAGGTTACAAAGGTACTATCTCAATAATTATATATACTCCCTACGTCCATCTGGATAGATTGTGAGTTTTTTGTAATTGCTACTCTCCATACTATTTACAGTGGCAAAGCTCTGCATATCAACGTTCTCTCCAATCTGATATTCAATAGAAGGACCTTTTAAGGAAATCTCCATGGACTGGTTACTTCCATTATCAACAAAGATTCTTATGTGGTGCACATCCTCTAAACCAAAATGCTGGTGTATCTCTGTTTCTACATTGTTTGACTCCCCTGCACATTCAACAGGAATCCATCCTTCTTTACCAAAACCAACAAAAACCTCTGCCCATGCATGAGGCACTGCAACATAGTTTCCATTGGCACCTTCCTCTACCAAGTATCCCCTAACAAAACGAGCTGGAATACCTGCTGCTCTGCATAAAGATATATAAAGGAAAGATAGGTCATCACAATCTCCTGTCTTTAAATGGAGAGTCTCTATAGATGATTGAACATTGTTATCCTGCTCATGAGTCTTATAGGAAGTATTGCTTTTCAGCCATGCAAAGATGTTTTTTGCTACTAAGAACGCATTATTTTCAAAGCCTCTAAGATGATTGGCAAGCTGAACTATCTCAAAGTTACTTGGATCGATAAGTGGTATGGCGCTATCGTTGGTAGATTGAACTCTACAATACTGACTTACAAGAGATGATGGAATGTCTTCTATGCTAATTGAGTTGCTGCTGTTTAAATCTGTGACAAAGGAGTTAACCGTTATATCTGCACTTATGCCTACATCGTAATGCTCTATGTTTCTTCCATTTATGACCCACCTTAGCAAACTGTTCCCACCAAAGGAGTATTGTGTATAGTTGTTATGTAATATAGATATATTAGATATATAGCCAGATAGCGGTTGATTTGGGAGAGAGATGGTATATCTAAGCGTATATTTGCCATGACCCGTTGATGAGACATGATAACCGTAGGATATGTTGTATCGGGCAGTTGTTGGTACCGAGGTATATTGAATATAGCCATTTTGTGATAGAAAATTATCGAGACAGCCAGATAGGCTTAGAATTGCAATAAGTACAATACTAATTAGCAATATGCCCCTTCTCACTCTATCGCCTTTTTCTCAGCCTATATCTACATTTCTCATTCATTGGACATCTTATACAATTGGGGTCCTTTTCATGACAGTACTTCTCTCCTAATTTTGCGAGAGATTGAAGATACTTGAAGGGATCCTCCTTCATCTTTTTTGCTTCCTTTGTCAGTATTGCTATCGTTTCATCAGGAGTTGCAGTTGATACCCAGCCCAACCTATTGGCTACTCTATGCACATGCTCTGCCTTTGTTGGAGATTTCTTAGGGGGTTCCACCTGTGCCACATCAACATGTTTAACTACCTTCTCATCAGGCAACTTTGGTGGCTTGTATTCCTTGAATCCATCTTCTCCAGAGATGATTGTCACGGATCTTCCACCATGATCAGTTTCCCTCGGTCTTATCTCAACCATTATCGGCTTTGTTAAAGAACCACCAGCAACAAGTGCAACTCCAACCTGCAAACGCTGTATCTCATCGGCAGTGTCGCTTGTCAGACCTTCCACAGATTGAGTTATTGCCCTCAAATCATTGGGATTTGTTACCTTCAATATTATATTTGTATTGCATTGAGAAATCACATTCTTATCTACCTTAGCGGGACGCTGGCTGATTACTCCAAGACCCATACCAAACTTTCTTCCCTCCGATGCAACCGTTCTTAATATTGAAGAAGATACAGCATTACCAAAACCTCTCTCGGGGCAATAGTTATGTGCCTCCTCTACAATGAGCATGAATGGTGGAATCTGCCCAGATTTTCTTGCCTCAAACAGTTCCTTTGTCAATCTTGCAACAACTATATCCTGGACATCTGGAGGTACTCCCTTAAGATTGATTATGGAACACTGCCCCTTCTTAACAATCTGCTGTGGAGAAATTCCTTTCTCTGAAAATAGTCCTGTAGATTCGAGCGCCTCAAGAGATGCAATAACATTCCATTTCGCATTGCTCTTTGCCAGATTCAATGCTTCGATTATGTCCCTTATTGTATATGTCTGCTTGAATTCTTTAATATCCTTAACAACCTGATAAAGAACTCCGATCTGTGGACCTGAGAGTTTTGCAGAGAGCATATCAAGTATTTCCTTTGCCTCAAGATTTACACCATTCAGAGTTAATCTAATAGCATTGCCTCTTCTCGCTATTGGCGTATATTCTACAATCTGGCCACCATAGCCTTTTGGCACCACGTTGAACCTCTTTGCATTTTCTAATTCTTTCTTATTTTTATTTGGACGAACCATCGAAACGTATTCACCATGGGTATCTATAATCACCACTGGAACCTTCTTTTTCATCAATTCTTCTATGATAACGCCGCAGGCATAGCTCTTTCCTCCACCTGTTTTTGCAAGAATACAAAGGTGCTTCTGTACTATTGTATCTATAGATAAATAAACTGGAAGATCGTGTCCCTTTAGCAAGCCAATATAAGCTCCTCCCTTCTTATCAGCATATAATCCAAGCACATGGCGAATCAGATTCTCATTAGCCTTATAGACCGGTTGTCCTACATCAAAGGGAGTTTTTGGCGACTGTAATACGCCTCTCTCATCCCTATAACCTATAACCTCTGCATGTGCAGAAAGGTCTCCTCCCACTATTTTAGGAATGTTGTTTTTTCCATAGAGAGCCTTTATGCTGTCATAAGAGAGATCTGAATATCTCTTTATGTCACTTACCTGCGCTAGCACATATCCCTCGCGGTGAGTAAGAGCAACGTAATCGAACTTCTGTAAGGATTGATCCTCAACCGTAAAGTTGAATTTCGTAGATCCTACATCCCCGTATATGAGGCCAACCAGCTTCTCCATCTCCTCACCAGCAGAATAAGGCATATAACCTTAGCTTTTGAAAAACCTATCGTTTTAATCCAGCAAAAACTTCGAGTGCCTTTTCCTCTACAAAGTGCAGATTTCCTGGAACTACAAGAGTATGTAGAGGTGGACCAAAGTCAATTCGTTTTAGAATTCTTGCTGGTCCGGCTCTTACGGTTGGGTTATCTGAACCGGCTCTTGCCACACCACAGAGTAGAGCGTTGTCATCTATTATGCCATAGCTAGTTTCCTTTTCCATCTTTAGCAGGATTTCTATACCCTCGCTAATCGTCATGTATCTGCCCTTCTCTCTGTTTATATCAAGAAGAACCAGCGTATGAAGCCCTCTTTCTTTGTTTTCTTTTATCACAGTGTATGGACTGAGAGGAAAATATTTATCTTCAGGATAAACCAAGGTGGTGGATCTGCCAAACTTATAATGCTGCAATCCAAGCAAACCAGGAACGGCAGTAAATACACTACTTCCATGTATAACCCTTGTTTCTATACCTCTTTCCTGAGCTCTCAATCTCAAATCTACATGTGTTGTTGCAGCCATAGGATCTCCAGCAGTCAAAAAGCCTACTCTACCTTTCCCTGCCATCTCAAGAATCTCTTCTCCCTTTTCTACATCGTTTCTCTCAAGGACGATTATTGGTTTTCCAATGATTTTTTCGAGTTTGGATGTATCTGCACCAGAGAGTTTTGAGGTGTAAAATTCTGCAAAGAGTTTATCACAAGTTTTAGCAGCCTCTAAGCCTTTTATTGAAATATCTCTCTCATCGTATAAACCTAAACCGATGAACAGGATCTCTCCCTTTGACATGGTTTTGCATCTTCTTATTCAACAAAAAGCTTTTGTTAGTACAAAGGAAGTTTTATTAAGATAGCTTTGAATTGCTCACATGGGCCTGTAAGGTAGTCTGGATATCCTACCGGCCTTCGGAGCCGGTAACTGGGGTTCGAATCCCCACAGGTCCGTACCATTCAACAGGAGAAAAATTCGTCAACAGAACCAAAAATGGCATTCTACTGGTTTTTTTACAAAACTAAAATTCGTCAATCAACGATTTCAACATCAACAATTATAAATAGAAGTTCCTGACATAAACTATCTAGGTGATGGAATGGGAAAGACAATAGATGATTTCCAAGAGGAGGAACTATCTACATACTGGGTTGAAATAGAAATGGAAGGATAACTCTTGGATTTAATGACAATTTTCAGACTGATTTTTCAATTTGTATAGGTCTCTAATCTTAATACTTAATAATTTTTCTTTCTCAAAATCAGAAATTTTATTAAAGAAAATTTATTACCCGAGTCTGAAAGGGAGAGGCTATGATAGAAAAAACTATAGGAGATATCCTTGATGAGACTGCTTCCAAATACCCGAATAATGATGCGCTTGTATATGTCGATAGAGGATTGCGATACTCTTACAGAGACTTTAAAAAGGCTGTTGATGACCTTGCAAAAGGTCTGATAAAACTTGGTATCAAAAAAGGAGATCATATATCCATATGGGCATATAATGTCCCAGAGTGGGTCATACTACAGTTCGCATCTGCAAAGGTTGGAGCAGTTCTGGTTACGGTAAATACCTACTATAAGGCGCATGAGTTGGAGTATCTACTAAAGCAATCAGATTCTACAACCATCTTTCTTGTTGGTGGTTTCAAAGACGTTAACTATGTTGATACCCTATATAAAGTCGTTCCAGAGCTGAAAGAAAGTTCTCCAGGAAGGTTGAAATCTGAAAAGTTACCTTTTCTGAAAAATGTCGTTTTTATAGGTAAAGAGCACCATCCTGGGATGTTTTCTTTTGATGAAATCGTCGATATGGGTAAGGAGATTACTGATGAAGAGTTGCAAAAAAGACAGAACTCTCTTCACTTTAATGATGTAATCAATATGCAGTATACATCAGGAACGACAGGTTTTCCAAAGGGAGTTATGCTTACCCATTACAACATCGTGAACAATGCGTATTGGGTAGGAAACTATATGGGATTTACCAACAAAGATAGGTTGTGCATACCCGTTCCGTTTTTCCACTGCTTTGGATGTGTACTCTCTACCCTAAACTGCGTCGTATACGGGGCTACAATGGTAC
Source organism: uncultured Thermoplasmatales archaeon (assembly GCA_964446335.1). Classification (GTDB taxonomy): domain Archaea; phylum Thermoplasmatota; class E2; order DHVEG-1; family B18-G2; genus CAYUOG01. The sequence continues at coordinate 2,594 of CAYUOG010000010.1, read as the reverse complement.
CAATAGAAATATTTGATCCCCTTAAGGTACTTCAGGCCGTTGAAAAGGAGAAATGTACAGCATTAAATGGAGTTCCAACCATGTTTATTGCAGAGTTACAACATCCGGATTTTGACAAATTTGATCTCTCTTCTTTAAGGACAGGTATAATGGCTGGTGCACCTTGTCCAGAAGAGATAATGCGGCAGGTTATGGAAAAAATGCATGCGAAGGAGATAACAATAGCCTATGGTTTGACAGAGGCATCACCAGTTCTTACCATGACAAAGAGAGATGATCCCATGGAAAAAAGAGTTGAAACTGTTGGAAAGGCATTGCCACACATAGATGTGAAGATAGTTGATCCAGAAACTGGCAAAGATTTACCTCCAGAGACACCTGGAGAACTCATTGCAAGAGGATATGGCATAATGAAAGGATATTACAAGATGCCAGAGGAAACTTCAAAGGCAATAAGAAACGGCTGGTTACATACAAAGGATCTGGCGATGATGGATAAAGACGGATACTTTAGAATACTGGGGAGAATAGATGATATGATAATTAGAGGAGGAGAGAATGTTTATCCAAGAGAGATAGAGGAATTTCTCTATACAAATCCCAAAATAAAAGATGTTGCTATAGTTGGTGTTCCGAGTGCAAAGTATGGCGAGGAGGTTTTTGCGTTTATACAGCTGAGGAATGGAGAGACATCTACTGAGGAAGAAATAAAGGAGTTTTGCAAGGATAAAATATCGCGATTTAAAATTCCAAAATATATTGAGTTTGTAGATAATTTTCCCATGACTGCAAGTGGGAAGATACAGAAGTTTAAGTTGAGAGAAATTGCAAAAAATATATTGAAAGAGAGAGGAATGTGATATGAAAGGAGATGAGCCAAACATAAAAAACTATGAAGAATTTTATAAGAAATTTAAGTGGGAGGTACCAGAATACTACAATTTTGCCTTTGATGTAGTAGACAAGTGGGCAGAGGATAAAACAAAGCTTGCGCTGATATCAGTAGACAGTAACGGAGAAAACGCTCAGAAACACACCTTTTGGGAGTTAAAGGTGCTATCCAACAAATTTGCGAACATACTAAGAAAATACGGTGTTAAGAAAGGAGACAGAGTATTCATAATGTTGCCAAGAATACCTGAGTGGTATATTACTGTTCTTGGATCAATGAAGGTATCAGCAGTGTTTATGCCTACTCCAACTCTTTCTACAGCTAAAGATATAAAATACAGGATAAATAAAGCAGAAGCATCTGTTGCAATTACAAACGCAGAGTTTGCAGAAAGAGTCGATGAAGTTAGAGATGAATGTCCCTCCCTGAAACATTCCATTATAGTTGGTGGAGAAAGAGAAGGATGGATAAGCTATGATAAAGAGATGAAGGAAGCTTCTGCACACCTTTCAAAGGATGATTTAGAGAAAACAAAGTCCAGTGATCCTCTACTTATATATTTTACATCTGGGACCGAATCTTATCCTAAAATGGTTCTCCACACGCATTCATATCCACTTGGACACTGGATAACTGCCTTTGCAATTCAGGATTTGAAACCTACAGATATACAGTGGACAATAGCAGATACAGGATGGGCAAAGACTGCTTGGGGAAAACTATTTGGACAATGGATTATAGGAGCGACTGTACTTCAATGGAATGCAAAAGGTAGATTTAATCCATCTATCGTGTTAAATATAATAGAAAAGTACGGAGTAACTGTTTTTTGTGCACCTCCAACCGCATATAGAATGATGATTCAGGAAAAGAACCTCAAAAGCTATGATTTTTCAAATCTAAGACATTCCCTCAGTGCAGGTGAACCTCTGAATCCAGAAGTAATAAGAGTTTGGAAAGAGGCTACTGGATTAGAGATATATGATTACTACGGACAGACAGAAACAGTTGCATTGGTTGGAAATATGAGGTGTTTTCCGATAAAAGCTGGATCCATGGGTAAACCAACACCTGGACATGATGTTAGAATTGTTGATGATGATGGAAACGAACTTCCGGATGGGGAGGAAGGGCATATCGCTCTTAAGATATCTCCTGTAAGACCACCTGGATTGATGAAAGAGTACTGGAAGAACGAGGAGAGCAACAAAAAGGCATTTCGTGGAGAATGGTATTATACTGGGGATCGTGCTTATAGAGATAAAGAAGGCTATCTATGGTTTGTTGGACGAGCAGATGATGTTATAAAAAGCTCAGGATATCGAATAGGTCCTTTTGAGGTTGAATCCGCATTACAGGAACATCCTGCTGTTGTTGAGTCAGCTGTTGTTGGAGTGCCTGATGAACTCAGAGGAGCAATTGTAAAAGCCTATGTGATTTTAGCGAAGGGATATACTCCATCAGATGAATTAACAAAAGAACTTCAGGAGCACGTTAAGAAGGTAACTGCTCCTTACAAATATCCGAGAATAATTGAGTATGTAGATGAGCTTCCAAAGACTATCAGTGGCAAGATTAGAAGAGTAGAATTAAGAAAAAGAGATAGCACGTCGACAAAAAAGGCATAGAAAAATTTATAAACTCCTCTATGCCCCCTCTTCTCTCTTTTATACTCTTATGTTGTTTATAGGTTTGATAACAG
>CAYUOG010000009.1:0-11022 GCA_964446335.1 uncultured Thermoplasmatales archaeon | reverse complement strand
CTATCCAACCAAGGTAATGGCTGATATTACAGTTATTGGAGACAATGTAACTTTTCACGTGAAGAACAATGAGAACTATACTATTACAGACATCTACATGGTCTATGGATACCCTACTGATAAAATGGATTTTATATATAGGGGTTTAACCTACGTTAGGATAGATGAATTGGATAGTGGTGAAGAGGTAAATATAACCACTCACTTAAAAAATGATACATCCTATGAAACAGATGAACTCTTAACATCTTTAATAGAAAAAGGCCTTACTAAAAAGGAGGCACAGGAATTAATCAATTATTGGAAAGATTGGTGGTTCTATCCCACAAATCTTGGAACTTATACAAGATTAATATATACGATTCCTCAGTCAGTTTATGATCAATTGCTTCCTATGACAGTGATACCTAAACCTTCTTCGATAGTTAGAGTTGGAATAGTTACGATAACAGATATGCCTGTTTTGGATCTCAGCTCTCTTTCTTTAACAATTTCAACAGATAAAACCTCTTATCAAGTCAATGATAGCGTCAATATATCCCTCAGGATAACAAATAGAGGTGATAAAGATATTAATCTTACATTTCCTGATGCTCAAGTTGCTGATTTCGAGATAGTAAGTGGGAAAGGAAAACAGGTTTACCTATGGTCTTCTGGAAGAATGTTTGCACAGGTAATTACTACTTTAAAAGTACCTGCGGGAGAGAGTATAGAGTTATTAAATGAAACTTGGAGAGCTGATGCGGGAGAAGGGAATTATACAATAGTAGGTTGGTTGCCAACCACACCAAAGGTCTATAGTAATCCCATTACAATAAACATATCATAATAAAAAAGCAAATCCAGATTTACAAGTCACCTTTCTTGATTAGAGTTTTGAGCTCATTCCATTCATCTGGTGTTAATGTACATACGTTATCTCCCTCACCAATTATAACTGCATCTTTTCTAACCTCCACGCTTGGACAGTAACCTTTTTCTCCACATAGATATACTTTCATCTTCTACCTCCATTTCTCATTAACCATTGTTAACTTTTAGAGGTTTGTGAAAAAGTGGTATCTACTAAATCACAGTCCACAGCGTACCGCAATCATAGCCTGACCCAGAGATACACCACCATCTCCGGGTGGGACCTTTTGATGCTGAAGAAATATGTAATTCTCCTTCTCAACAAGTCTTCTAATCGTTGTTAAAATGTGATTATTATATGCACATCCACCTGAGAAACCAATATGCCTAACGCCTTTACTTTCCGCAACGTATATAGCTAATGCAGCTAAACCTTTAGCGATGTATTCCTCAGCACAATATGCAAGATTTTTCCTATCGTATCTATCAATATTCTCCAAGATTGTCTCCAGCAAAAGAGTTGTATTAAGTACATTTCCTTTAATTTCTGGCTTTATGTTAAGCACATCTTTCCCTCCTGTAGCAGTTGCTTCTAACTTTCTTGCGGGTTCTCCCTCATAGGTTCTTTTATAACATATGCCTAGTGCACTAGCAACAGCATCTAAAATCCTTCCACAGCTTGTAGTGATTGGATATCTCTTTGCTTTGATCTGTTTTAGAATTATCTCGATTTCTTTTTCTCCATGAGGGAATTTATCAGCATGTTGAAACAGAAACTCTTCTGCTTCTTTGCCAATGATTCCTGCTACCATCCTTAGTGGATATTCTGTTGCTAAATCACCACCTATCATAGGCTGGGGTTGGAGGTGATACATCCTTTCAAAATTGTCAAAGGTCCCATAGAGAACCTCTCCACCCCATGCTTTACCATCTGTTCCATAACCAAAACCATCTGCTGTTATGCACACCATCTCTTCTAAACCATGCTCTGCAAGCAACGATGCAAGATGTGCATGATGATGCTGAACCTGAACCATTTGTAAATCTCTTTTCTCACTTAGCTCTCTTGCAAAAATAGTGGTTGAAAATCTTGGATGCAAATCGCAAGCCACAAGAGAAAAATCAACATCAAGAAGTCTCTGGAAATGCTGTAAAGCGTTTTTGAAAAACCCCATCGTCTCATAATGACTTGTATCTCCTATATGTTGAGAGAGGAAGGCTCGATTTCCTCTCAGAATGCAGAAGGTTACATCAGTATCTGGACCTGTTGCAATAACAACTTCCTTGGTTCTATTCTTAATTTTGATGGGAAGAGGAACATAACCCCTTGATCTCCTCATGAAAGTTTTTCTATTTCCAATGAATGAAACAACAGAATCATCGCATCTCTGAACAATCTCTCTATCGTGCATCAAAAAGTAATCAACAATGTTTGAAAGGGTTTTCAAAGCTTCCTGATTATCAATAACCATTGGATACCCTGGTTTGTTTGCACTGGTCATAACAAGTACATCTATGTTATTCCAGTGGAAAAGTAGTGCATGGAGAGCAGTATAGGGTAGCATCACACCTATTGTATGCAATCCAGGAGAAACAGCAGATGAGATGAGCGTGCTACCTTCTTTCTTCTTCAAGACTACAATAGGCTTAACTTCAGATGTTAAAAGTATCTTTTCATCTCCAGATAGGAAGGCAAATCTTTCAACAGCATTTACATCTCTAGTCATTATGGCAAAGGGCTGCTGTTTTCTATCCAATGATTTTCTAAGCCTCTCGACAACTTCATTATCCTGTGCTGTACATGCAATGTGAAAGCCACCATTTCCCTTAACAGCGATAATGTTGCCCTCGGCTAACAACTTGCTTGCTTTCTTAAGTGCATCTACTGACGAATTTGATATTATCTTGCCACTTCTATCCATAAGAAAAGCCTTAGGACCACATTTATGACATGCTATAGTCTGAGCATGAAATCTACGATTGTTTGGATTTGTATATTCTTCTCTACACTCATCACACATCTCAAAATATCTCATGCTTGTTCTTTCTCTATCATAGGGTAGAGATCTTATGACTGTAAACCTTGGACCGCAGTCTGTGCAGGTTATAAAAAAATGCAGATACCTTCTATCCTTCTCATCAAAAAGCTCCTTTAAACAATTATTACATATACCAACATCTGGGGGTGTTATAGAACCCTGGCTCTCCTTCTCCAAATCACTTTGCAGTATGGAAAAATTCTGAAATTCTTCTCTATCTTCTATCTCTTCTATTCTTATTTCTTTTACCTTAGCTAAAGGTGGTGCTTTTATTTTGATATCCCGTATAAACTGGTATATCTTATCCTTATCGCCCTGAATCTTTATTCTAACCCCAGCATCTCCAAGATTAATGACAGAACCTTTTAATCCATAGCTCTCTGCGAGTCTGTAGATAAAAGGACGAAATCCAACTCCCTGAACAATGCCCGTTACGTGGATGTTAAATATCATTGGGAAACGACGAATATATAGATAGATTAAGAAGTTTGTGTAAAATATGCTCCCGCCGGGATTTGAACCCGGGTCTACGGCTTTCCACAAACCCTTTAAAAAGGGTTTTCGAGAGGCCGTGATGATTGGCCGGACTACACTACGGGAGCATCACCCTCCAGATGAAACTTTTATTATTGTTATCTTGTCTCCTTCTTTAATCGTTTCATCTATTGGAATCGGTGTATTGTCTCTCATTGCTATGACGGTATCAGGTTTTATATGCATACTTTTGATGACATCCCCAACAGTTGTAGATTTCTGTATCTCTTGCTCCTTCACATTTTTCTCTGGCAAGATGTTTATCTGTATCATCATATTTTGAACCGATACCGTAATAAAAAACCCGTTGATTAAGCTTTTTGAAGAGAGCTGGGGTAGCCTAGCCAGGCCAAGGCGGTGGCCTCGAGAGCCACTGGTGCATTGCACCACAAGGGTTCAAATCCCTTCCCCAGCGCTATGAGGAGGTAAAAATGAGAAATAATCTAAAGAAACAAGTTCTGAAAAAGCTTGAGCTGGTAGGTGATTTGAGTGGTTTTAATGTAACTCTTTTGCCTGATTTTTTCCTTGACCACATAATAAAATTCAAAGATTTTAACGGAGCTATTGAGGAAATCAGCAGAATCTATTATCAAGGTGGTGGAAGCCTTCCAATTGAAAATCAGATGCTCATAAGCGGTGGAAATGCGGCAAATACCGCTCTAGCACTAGCGAAACTAGGGGTGAGAGCCCATCTGATTGCCAAAACCAGTGAGTTGGGTATGACTATTATCAAAAAATTCTTGGAGAAAAACGGTGTTGATACGAGTAGAGTAAAAACAGATGGAGAGTTGTCTACAACTGTTGCACTGGAGTTTGGGGGAAGAAATGTAATGCTTTCCTATGCGGGTTCTCTTTCAAATTTTTCATTTGATGAACTTGGTGGAGAGGATTTAGATTTGATCGCATCTTCTGATGTTGTTTGTGTGACAAACTGGGTGTTGAACAAAAGAGGTACAGAACTTGCAGAGAAGGTATTTTCCTTTGCGAAGGAAAATGATGTTAGAACTTTTCTTGATATGGGCGATCCATCTTCAAGGAAGGAAGATTTACCCGAACTTGTAAGGAAGGTGATATCCAGTAGAGTTTTAGATGTTCTCAGTTTAAATGAGAACGAACTAAAATGGGTTTCCAACAGCATTGGAATTAAACAACAAAATATACAAAAAATCTTGGAAGAATTGCAGAATACAATTTATCCAAGGATTGATGTTCATACCAAGGATTTTTCAATCAGCAATGGAATAGAGATCTCTTGCTTTAAAGCTGAAAAGAGAATATCAACCGGTGCTGGAGATGCATGGAATGCTGGAAATATCCTTGGAGATTTGCTCGGACTTAAAGATGATGAGAGATTACTTCTGGCAAATGCAACAGCTGCCTGTTATATATCTGATCCACCAAACCACCCTACATTAGAAAAACTCAGAGAGTTCCTTATAAAAAAATAAAAGGTTTAAATACAGTTTTATTAATAACTACTGTCAGATTTAGAGAGGTGGATTGTTTATGATTAACCTAGATGCAATATTTGGCGAGAGTGCAGGGAAGATATGGACTACATTGTATGAAGAAGAGGTTAGCCCTGAATCTCGCCTCAAGAGAAAAACAAAACTCAAAGATCATGAGTTTTATGGTGCAATAGGTTGGCTTGCTAGAGAGAATAAAATAAGAAAGGATGGCAAGGCTCTTACCCTTGGTGAGACCAATCTAACTCCAGAGATAGGAAGAAATGCAGGAAGAGTATGGAAAGCTTTGAACATATGGGAAGAACTGACCGATGAGGATCTTGTGGAATTAACGGATTTGAACAAGAAGGATTTGTTCTCTGCTCTTGGATGGCTTGCTAGAGAAGATAAGGTAGAGTTCGATCCAGCGACCGAGAAATGGAAATTGAAGTAGAATCCTCAAAGGGATAGAGGAGGTAGGTGTAAAATTCGCACATGAAAATTGCAATGATTGGATGGGAATACCCTCCATTTAAAGTTGGTGGTTTGGGTACCCACTGTTATGGGCTAACTCATGCCCTTGCAAATCTTAGTGTTAATGTAGATTTTTACATCCCAAAAAGAACAGAACAAAAGATGGTAAAAAGCGAGAGGAATCTAAGGATTATTGAAGTTGGCGTAGCAAATGTTTTTCCCTATGATAGATACAGCGAATTGCCCATAGAAAACGATTTCTTTAATGCAGTCGAAACCTACAATAGCCTGTGTGCCAATAGGATAAAAGGCTGCTATGACCTAATACACTGTCACGATTGGCTTACCATGGAGGCTGGAATAAGACTGAAGGAAAAACTGGGCATTCCTCTTATCGTTACAATCCATTCAACCGAATATGATCGATCTGGTGGAATCTATCCAAATCAATACTTTATAGAAAGAGAAAAAAGAGGTATGGATGCTGCAGATCGCATCATAGCCGTAAGCCATTTCACTAAAAGAATAATTATGGAGAAGTATCACATCCCAGAAGATAAGATTAGGGTCGTACACAATGCTGTGAGTAAAATAGGAGAAGGTGGTAAAAAGAAGAAGATTGTGCTATTCTTTGGAAGGTTAACTATTCAGAAGGGAGCTGAATTTTTTCTTAGAGCTGCAAAGAAGGTACTTGAAAAAGAAAATGATTGTCTCTTCATAGTTGCTGGTGCTGGAGATATGCTCCCGAGATTGATAGATCTAGCCATACAGCTTGGAATAGCAAACAAGGTGATGTTTACTGGTCCTCTTACAGACGAGGAAGTTAAGCACATCTATAGGATAGCATCCGTCTATGTTCTACCTTCAGTTAGCGAGCCTTTTGGCATAACAGCTCTTGAAGCAATATCTGCAGGAACTCCTGCCATAATATCGAAAACCTCGGGAGTTGCAGAGGTTGTAAAACATTCTTTAACCGTAGATTTCTGGGATGTTGATGAGATGGCAAATAAGATAATAGCTCTACTAAGGTATCCCCCACTAAGAAAAACAATGGTAGAAAATGCTAAGAAAGAGGTTGACTTTCTTACATGGGAGAGAACTGCGGAAAAAACTCTGGAGGTATATAGGGAAGTGATCTGATGCCTGCTGTTTGCTGTTATTTTGAAGTGCATCAACCCTTTCGTATAAACAGATTTTCAGTTTTCCATATAGGTGGAGATGTAAATCCATATGATGCTTATTTTAACCATGATCTTAACAGGAAGATATTTGAGAGAGTTGCAAACAAATGTTATCTTCCAACAAACAGATTATTGCTAGATCTTATCAAACAGTTCAATGGAAAGTTCAGAATTTCCTTCAGCATAACCGGAACGTTCATGGAATACTGTGATAGATATATGCCAGAGGTAATGGAGAGTTTTAAGGAACTTTTCAGAACAGGTTGTGTTGACTTAATTGGAGAGACCTATTATCATTCCCTGTCTGGCATATTTGATGATCTAAGTGAATTTGAGGATCAGGTCAATCTTCACAGGGAAACTTTGATGAGGAGATTTAACTACGAGCCTGCTGTTTTCAGAAATACCGAGGCCATATACGACAATCGAATAGCAAAGAAAATAGAGGAAATGGGGTTCAGGGGCATTATCACTGAAGGAACAGAGAAAATCCTTGGATGGCGCTCTCCAAACTATCTTTACAAACCAGTAAATGCTTCAAATCTAAAGGTTCTCCTAAGAAATCACCAGCTCAGCGATGACATAGCCTTCAGATTTTCAGCTAGTGGATGGAATGAGTTTCCCCTTACTGCAGAGAAGTTTGGTAGCTGGGTATCTGCAAGTGAGGGAGATCTCGTCAATATCTTTATGGACTATGAAACCTTTGGAGAACATCAGTGGCCCGAAACAGGAATATTTGATTTTTTGAGGCATCTTCCGGATGAGATTCTCAGATACCCTAACAACGAGTTTATTACCGTGAGAGAGGCGGTTGAGAGATTTTCTCCAGTTGGAGAGATCGATGTTCCTTTTGCAATCTCATGGGCAGATACGGAGAGAGACGTGTCTACATGGCTTGGGAATGATATGCAGATAGCCTGCTTCAATGAGCTTAAAGAGATAGGGAGAAGAGTGAGGGAAAAGGGAGATGAAAATCTCATAAGACTCTGGAGATTGCTACAGACATCTGACCATCTCTATTACATCTCCACAAAAGGTCTTGCTGATGGTGATGTTCACAAGTATTTCAGTCCCTATTCAGGACCCTATGAAGGTTTCATAAACTATATGAATATCCTTCAGGATTTAAAGCAGAGAGTGGAACTATAAACCGTAGGTGGTGAGAAGAATTAAGATACTGCACTTTTCATGGGAATTTCCTCCATCCATCGTTGGAGGTTTAGGTACATTTGTAACTGAGCTGTCCTCAATGCAGGTAAAGATGGGAAATGAGGTTACTGTATTTACCCTGAATACAGGGAATAACTTAATAACAGTTGATAACTACAAGGGTGTTGAGGTTCATAGACCAAAAATTCCTGATTTCACATCTCCCTTCTTTCTGTTTGCTGACAATGAGCTTAGACAGTGGGGAGATAACTTCAAGTTCTTTGCGGATGTTGTGAGCTATAATGTTCTCTCTGCATCAAAGATTATTCATCTACTCGCGGGGAAAAATGGCAGGGTATTTGATATCGTAGATGCCCACGACTGGCTTGGTATAATGGGAGGTATGAGCGTAAAGAAAGAATTGAAGATACCTCTTGTTTTCCATATTCATTCGACTGAGAAGGGTAGAACAAGGGGGAGGGGATCAAGGACAATAGAGGATATGGAATATGAGGGCGGAGATGCTGCTGATTGCGTAATTACTGTCTCAGAGGCGATGAGAGAGGAACTCTATAGACTAGGATTTCCTCCTAAAAAAATAAAGGTATGCTGGAATGGTGTGGATGTTGACAAATATAATCCTCTTAGAGTTTCTGAGGAGGAGAGGATCAGAATACGAAGGAATTACGGCGTACAAGATGATGAAAAGATGCTATTTTTTATAGGTAGGTTGGTAGGCGTAAAAGGACCCGATAATCTAATAAAAAGTATGCCAGCAATACTCGAAGAGTTTCCAAAAACAAAATTGGTTCTCCTTGGAACTGGAGAGATGGAGAACTATCTCAGGATTTTGATAAAGGAGATTGGACTGGAAGATGAGGTTATTCTCAGAGCAGAGTTTGTTGATGAGGAAGAGAGGATTAGACATTATGCTGCCGCTGATGTGGTGGTTTTACCCTCGCTCTATGAGCCTTTTGGTATAGTATGCACGGAAGCCATGTCAATGGCAAAGCCAGTTGTGGTAGGAGCGAAGGGAACAAGTGGTATGAAAGAACAGGTCATTCCAAATGGAGAAAAGCAATGTGGCATGCACATTAATCCTTATGATCCAAATGACATAGCATGGGGAGTAAAGCAAATTCTTGGAATGGAAGATTGCGGTGCATGGATGGGGAGGAATGGTAGAGAAAGAGCAATACAAAATTTCAGGTGGGATATAGTTGCATCAAGAACCCTTGAAATATACAGAGAAGTACTCTATAGATAAAGAAGTCTGCAGGGTAGTTGATGAGATAACAAGTAGGTTAATATCGGGTATACAGCCAACAAACTACAGAGAGTTCATTGATACCAATGGCATAGGAGGATATGTATCTCTTACTTTACTAAATGAGTTGACACGAAAATTTCATGGTTTACTTGTTGCGAGCATAAAACCTCCAACAAACAGATGGGTTTTTGTATCCAATCTGGAAGAAGTAATCCATTTAGATGATAGAGACTATAGACTATCTGAGAATATAGAGATATTCAGACAGCATCTATTCCCAGAGCATGTCTATAGAGTTGAAGATATTTCTATAAACCGAAAGATCTTTATGCCCTATGGCGAGAACACAACCATTCTTAGATATGAGATTAAATCTGATAGAGAATTTTCTCTCTCTTTTACTCCTTTGATAAACTCGAGACATTTTTATGATACAAAGGAAAATCTTTCTTTCTCCATAGCAAAGGAAGGGCAGGAAATCAGATACAAACCAAATAACAACGAATCCGTGATAAGGATTATAGCACCTCTTTCAAGTTTTTCTCAGGACACAGGATGGAGAGAGATCGAATATGAAGTCGATAGAATGAGAGGAGATTCTTTCAATGATTCTCTATTTGCAGGCGGGGAATTCAAGATAGAAGGTAAAGACAATATGGCCTTTTACATAGTTCTTACAGTTGAGCATCGAGAGTATGATCCTGCATACGAATTTGAAAAGGAAATGAGAAGAAGAGAGGTTCTTCTTGATAGGAGAGTTGTTTCCCATCTTCCCCTTCACCTCACCCTTGCATCAGACAATTTTATTGTAAGGAGAAATGAGCTCAAGAGCATAATAGCTGGCTATCACTGGTTTGGCGACTGGGGTAGAGATAGTCTCATATCTCTACCAGGTTTATTGCTCGTTACGAGAAGATATGAAGAGGCGAGGGAGGTTCTACTCAATCTGGTTAGATACGAAAATAATGGGCTCATACCCAATGCATTCATCGATAGAAGTGGGATGCAATATATAATACAGTCGATGCCCCTCTCTGGTTTATAGATAGAGTTTATCAGTATCTGAAGTACACCAACGACATGGATTTTCTTATGCATATATGGGAAAAAATGGCGTCTATAGTTGACAATTACATAAAAGGAACATACTACGGAATAAAGATGGATGATGATTATCTTATATCCCACGATGCGGGACTAACATGGATGGATGTAAAACTTGGAGATAACTTTATCACACCGCGTGCAAGAAAGGCTGTGGAGATTCAGGCTCTCTGGTATAATGCACTGAGGATTATGGACCTATTGACTCCAGATGGTGAAGGTAAATACAGAGAAATTGCCGATCTGACTAAGGAAAATTTCCTTTCAGAATATGATAGACAATACGATGTTCTTGATACAAAAGATTGCTCCTGCAGACCAAACAAAATCTTTCTTGTTGCCTTGGACTTCTCGATGATAGACAATACGATGGGAGAAAAAATAATAATGGATGTTGAGGAGAGGTTGCTAACTCCCTATGGTTTAAGAACACTTGACATGGAGAATCCCCTGTATAAAGGCAAATACTTGGGCGAATTCAATAAAGACATTGCCTATCATAACGGAACAGTCTGGCCATGGCTAATTGGATATTTTGTAAGGGCTTTCCTTAAGGTTAAGGGATATGATGAGAGACTGAGAATCTATGCATTTGAGAACTATCTAAAAACCCTCTTATCTAATCTTGGAGAGGGATGTATAGGAAGTATAAACGAGATATTTGATGGAGATGAGCCTTATACACCAAGAGGTTGCATTTCCCAGGCATGGAGTGTTGCTGAGATTTTAAGGACATTAGCAGAAGATATTCTTTACATAAGACCGCCCTATGAGAAACATTTTTTAAACAATGCCCTCTGACACACAGGATATGGAAGCCCTACACATTAGAGAGGTTCTCGAGATTCTAAAGAAGGAGATAGAGAAGTATAACCCACCTGTAGTTTCTCATCTTAAATGGAGAAAGATAAAGCAAACACCCTTTACTGTTCTTATATCATGTATACTAAGCTTGCGTACAAAAGATGAGGTAA
>CAYUOG010000008.1:0-11296 GCA_964446335.1 uncultured Thermoplasmatales archaeon | reverse complement strand
GGGGTTATTGGTCTGTTGTGGTTTAAGAAGAAACTTCCAAAGTGGGCTACTGATTTCCTTGAAATGGTTATTCTTGTAACCGCGGATCATGGTCCCGCTGTTTCTGGTGCTCATAATGCTATTGTTGCAGCGAGAGCAGGGAAGGATCTTGTTTCTTCTTTAGCCAGTGGACTTTTAACTATTGGTCCAAGGTTTGGTGGTGCTGTTCAGGGTGCTGCTGATCATTTCACGACATATTTGTATGCAGGTAAAACCCCAGAGTTTATGGTTAAGGATATGAAGAGCAAGAATGTAAACATTCAAGGTATAGGTCATAGAATCAAATCTGTTACAAACCCCGATATCAGAGTTGAAATCATCAAGAATTATGTTAAAAAACATTTTCCGATAACAGAGACACTGGATTATGCACTTGAAGTAGAGAAACTTACCACTGCTAAGAGAAATAATTTGATACTTAATGTAGATGGTTGCATAGGTGTATCGATATGTGACATGCTAAGGAGCATAGGTTTTTCAAGAGATGAGGTTAGAGAGTTCATTGATCTTGGTATACTTAATGCATTCTTTGTGCTGGGTAGAAGCATTGGTTTGATCGGTCATATCATTGACCAGAAGCGTTTGAAGACTAGGTTGTATAGGCACCCATGGGATGATATTCTTTATATGATGCCTGATAAACCTGAGGAGGTAAAATAATGAAAGAGATCGAGAGGGCAAAGGAGCATTTTGAGAAGATTATATTGGAGCAGCTGGAAAGGATAGAACGGATGAAGAAGGACGATGATTGGATTGATTACAGTAAGGTGAAACCGATTGTAATTGGTGTTGTCGGTGGAGATGGTATAGGACCATTTATCTGCAAACACGCTCAAGATATTCTCGAGTTTCTTCTTAAAGATGAGATAGATAATGGTAAGATAGAGTTTCGCACTATAGAGGGATTAACAATAGAGAACCGTGCAAAGGTAGGGAAAGCGATTCCAGATGATGTGCTTGAGGAGATAAAGAAGTGTCACGTTATTTTGAAGGGGCCTACGACTACACCTAAGAAGGGTGATCCTTGGCCTAATATTGAGAGTGCTAATGTTGCTATGCGTAGGGAGCTTGACCTCTTTGCCAACGTTAGACCTGTAAAGGTCCCTGAGAAGGGTATAGATTGGATGTTTTTCAGGGAGAATACTGAAGGTGCTTATATTCTTGGCAGTAAAGGTATAAATGTGACTGATGAATTAGCTATTGATTTTAAGGTTATTACTACTCAGGGTGCTGAGAGGATTATAAGGTTGGCTTTTGATTATGCTAAGAATAATAATATAAACAGGGTTACAGTGGTAACAAAAGCAAATGTTGTTAAAACCACAGACGGCAAGTTCCTTAAGATAGCTGAGGAGGTTGCTAAGGATTACCCTGAGGTTGAGTGGGATGACTGGTTTATTGATATTATGACCGCTAAACTAATCGACCCAGCAAGACAGTCTCAGTTTAAGGTTGTTGTTATGCCTAATTTATATGGTGATATACTTACTGATGAAGCAGCGCAGATACAGGGCGGTGTAGGTACTGCTGGTAGTGCAAATATTGGCAAGAGATATGCAATGTTTGAGGCTATTCATGGGTCAGCACCGCGTATGGTTCACGAGGGCAGGGCGAAGTATGCTGATCCTTCCAGTATTATTAAGGCTGCTGCGATGCTTTTGAACCATATTGGTTATACTGAGAAGGGAAGGAGACTTGAGATGGCTCTTGATATCTGCAGCCTTTATGAAAAGAAGCTCAGAATTACTGGGAGGTCTGACGGTGCAACTGGAGAGGAGTTTGCTAAATACATAATGGAAACCCTCCAAGATCCAGAGCTTGAAAAGAAGTGGAAAGGTTATCAAAATTCTTAAAAACATCATTCCTCTTCTTACTATATATTTTTTAAAGATACGAAGGTTTATGAAATCCGTTCATGAGCAATAAGGGTCGTGTAGATTCTCTACTTGAAGTGGAAAAAATCTTAGAAGATCTGAGAGAAAAGAACAAAACAGTTCCAATTGTTGTTGAGGGGATTAGAGATAAAGAATCTCTTAGAAAACTCGAAATAAAGGGTAAGATAATTATTGTGAACAGAGGTATTACTCTATCCGATTTTTGCGACCAGCTGTCTATGAAATATAGCGAAATAATAATACTCACCGACTGGGACAGAAAGGGTGGCAAGATTTGTTCTATAATAATAAAGAGTCTGGCTGGCAGAACTAGATGTGATATAGAGATAAGGAAAAGATTTGCACAGCATACAACAATCAAAAACGTTGAAGAACTTCCTTCTTGGATTGAAAATATGAAGATGAAAATGGGAAAAAGAACGCCTTGAGGCTATAGTTTTCTCTGCAATAATCTTTTAGCAGTTTTCCATGAGCGTCTTACATGTGGGGGGAGGGAACCAAATCTATCTACCCATTCACCTATAAATTTCTGAGTAATGGGATCAGCAGGGTAACCGCTTCCCAATGGCAAGCCCAATTTTGATTCCAACTCCTTTGCAATTTTTCTTATTTCTGCATCTCTCTTTACCTTTGCCACTATTGAAGCAGCACTCACTACCGGATATCTCTCATCTGCCTTATGTTCAGAGATTATCTCTGCATCAAAGGGCAATAGTTTGCTCAGTTCCTCTCCAAATCTCTCATCATCAACATCTACAGCATCTACGTAATATATATCCGAACGCAGAATCTTCATTAAATCGGCAAAAGCCCTTAATTCTATCTGATTAAGTGTGAGCCTTTTTCTCATCTCATCGATTTCTGATGGTTTAAGATAAACAACATGGTAATCATCAACGACCTCTACTATCTGCTTGAAAAGTACTTCTCTCCTATGTGGCGAATGTTTTTTTGAATCCTTAACATGTAGCTTTCTCAGTACATTGTCATCATCTATTTTTACACCAGCAATGACAATAGGTCCTATAACAGGTCCCCTGCCAGCTTCGTCTATACCACAGATCATTAAATAAGGTAAGGGATAAGGTTTTATCAACCTGTCCATTTTAAAAAATCATGAAGATAACCATACTTTGTATTGGCAAGTTGAGAGAGGACTGGCTAAAGAAAGGTATAGGTGAATATCTCAAACGGATAGAGAGATTTGTAAATATAGAATTAAAAGAAGCAGAGAGTTTTACTGACATTGGAGAAAAATACGATTACACAATTCTTCTAGATGAACACGGAAAGGAACTTACTTCACAGGAATTTTCTAACCTTCTGAAGAAACTACAGATGACCAAAAGAAATATACTCTTTATAATTGGATGGTGGGAAGGCATGGATGATGTGTTAAAGAGAAAGGCAGATTATCTTCTCTCGCTATCAAAAATGACTTTTCCCTATCAACTTGTCAGGATTATATTTTTGGAGCAACTCTACCGAGCATTTACTATAATAAAGGGAATTAACTACCACAAGTAGCAACAAAAGCTATTTTAAACAGATTGATTTTCCTTAGAAATGCTGCCGGCGTAGCTCAGCTGGTCGGAGCGATCGCCTCGTAAGCGATAGGTCGGGGGTTCGAATCCCTCCGCCGGCTTTATACTTCTGGTATTATTTTCTTCTCCATAAGAAGATGTACCTCTTCCATTGCTCTCTTTATTTTTTCCTCTGCTGATCGCCTAAGCTCTTCTCCTGTTAATTTTCTTCTTGCCACTCCCTGCCTAATTGCTTCTAATCCACATGCTACAGCCTCATCGATGTACACTTCCCATTCATCCATTCTTGGCACGATGTAATCCTCATTTATTCCTCTCTTCCTTGCACTCTCTGCAAGGGAATTGCCGGCTGCTATGCACATCTCATCAGTTATGCTCTTTGCCCAAACATCGAGCACTCCTCTAAATATCCCAGGAAATCCCAAACTGTTGTTTATCTGATTTGGAAAATCTCCTCGTCCAGTAGCCACAATCTTTGCTCCCCCCTCTTTAGCATCCCATGGCCATATCTCTGGCACAGGATTTGCCATAACAAAACAGATTGCATCTTTTTCCATCTTCTTTATCCATTCTTTCTTTATAACTCCCGGACCTGGCTTTGCTGCAGATATCAAAACATCTGCACCATTCATCGCATCTTCTATATCTCCTCTTATGTTTTCTCCATTTGTGCTATTACATATCCACCATTTTTCTTTGAATATCTCCTTTTTTTCTTTGATATCTTTTCTATCTGGATGTAATATTCCTCTTGAATCACAAACTATCACATTCTTTGGTTTCACACCTCCCTTAACCAGTACTCTTAATATAGCAACATTTGCAGCACCTGCACCTACCATAGCAATTTTGATTTCGTCTAACCTTTTTCCAACTAATTTGCAGGCATTCACTAAGCCAGCATATGTTATAGTGGCTGTTCCCTGCTGATCATCATGCCATACTGGTATATTCATCTCTGCCCTCAGTCGTTCTAATATTTCAAAACATTTTGGCTGGGCAATATCTTCAAGGTTTATTCCTCCAAAAGAAGGTTCAAGGGCTTTTACTATCTCACAGAATTTATCTGGGTCCTTCTCCCTTATACATATTGGAAAGGCATCTACTCCTCCAAGATATTTGAAAAGCAGAGCTTTTCCCTCCATCACAGGCAATCCTGCCTCTGGGCCTATATCTCCAAGGCCAAGAACCCTTGTCCCATCACTTACAACTGCAACAAAGTTAGACCTATTAGTAAACTCCCACACCTTTTCAGGATTTTCTTTAATGATCTGACAGGGTCTTGCAACTCCTGGAGTATACCATATGGAAAAATCATCGAAGTTCCTAATTGGAGCTTTAAGTGTAACCTCTATTTTACCCTGATAGAATCCATGAAGTCTCTCTGCTTCTTCTGCAGGTTTCTTTGCTTTTTTAAGAAGTTCTTCTCTGGTAATCCTTTCCATTTTTAATTCCCCACGAGGGTTTTGCATGAAAAGTATTCATATAAATCTTTTCAAACAACTTTCACAATTCTATAAAAAAGCAAAAGCATCAATCTTTCTCAAATTAATAATTTAATAAAATTTATAAATTAAATAATTATTTTAAATTTTGATAAATATGATGAAAGTAATTCATGCACTACTCATGATATGGGTTTTTTTACTATTTTTATCTCCTTTGATAGGAATGTTGAGTATCCTTACTCTTTGTAACTTTTCGGTTTTGCTGAGCATTGAAGTATCTACTGGGCAGTAGCATCAATCAATGACAGCCACTATCTGACCATTGACAACCAAAAACTCTGTCAATTCTCCAGATGATGAGATCTCTCTGAGAATCTCCTCATCAAGTCCATTTCCGAAGGAGTTTATCTCTCTATCGCCCAGTGTGGACCAACTACTTATATCTATGGTTTTCTCATCAAAACTCTTTACTGCTCCAAATACTTTAAAGGCATTTGCTTCCACGCTAAAAGTGCAGTTCTCACATTCTATGAAAGTATCATAGGAAACTCTAAAACTGCCATGCAAAGTTCTTGGATGCATATTGACTTTTAAAGATCCTCCACATACTGGACAAACTAGCAACCTTTTGTTGTCACTCCTCCAGAGATCCTTCAATACATCTATTTCCTTCTTTTCCAACATTTCTTCCATATATACTATGTTACCATCTACCATAAAAAGGTTTGCACGAAAGTATACTCATTGCATAAAACTCGATAAAAGAACAATTTTAAAAACCCATTGAATATTTTTGATTTACATGAAGTACATTAAGAGTAAAGAAGATGAATTCGTTCTTGATGACGGCGAGAACATCATGTACATCAGAGGAAAACTCGATGATGCGAAGAAGGAAGCTATGGAGGCTGCAAAGAAGAGTGGAAAGGTAGTGACAATCAGCAAGACAGTTGGTTTCATAGAGCCCTTCTAATCCGAAAAGGTAATAATACATAACTGTATCTGCTTTTTCAATTTTCATTAAGAGAGTGATTGAAGTGGTACGGAAAAGGACAAAGAAATACCGCGGTTCAAGAACACATGGTAGAGGAAAGAAAGCTGGAAGAGGAGCAGGATTAAAAGGTGGAAAGGGCAATGCCGGTTTGCATAAACACAGGTTTACCTATATGATAAAATACATGCCAAATCACTTTGGTAGAAGAGGCTTTGTTCCTCCAGGTAAAAGAAGAGAGGAAAAAGTCATAAATGTTGGGCAGCTGGAAATTCTATTCCCCAGAAAAAAAGAGATAAACTTAAAAAATGAGGGATTTGATAAACTTCTTGGAAAAGGCTCAATATCATCAAAAATAAAAGTCATCGTTTCATCAGCAACTGAAAGGGCCATTGAAAAGGTGAGGGAAAAGGGTGGAGAAGTAGTAATAGAATAAAGAGAGGTATTACATGGCAGAGGAGAAAAAGAGCAGACTTTTTGCACTCAAGCCAATAATTGAAAGATGGCCTGCTGTTGCAAAACCAGAGGTGCATGTTCCTTTTAGAACGAAACTCATGTGGACAATCCTCTGTCTAATTCTCTATTTCATTCTTACAAATGTGATGATATTTGGTATATCTGGGACAGTTGTAGATATGTTTGCTGGCTTCAGAGCAGTGATGGCAGGTGCAAGTGGCTCTATAATGCACCTTGGTATAGGACCAATAGTCACTGCTTCCATTATACTTCAGCTCTTTGTTGGTGCCAAAATAATCAATCTAGATCTAACAAAGGCAGAGGACAAGATGATATACCAAGGAACTCAAAAGATTCTGGTAATAGTAATGATTCTCGTAGAGGCAATTCCTCAAGTGTATGGTTACCTTCGTCCTAGTGAAGGTCTGACCGATGCTGTAGGAGGGTTTGGAGCCAATGCAATAATTATTGCACAGCTTTTTGCTGGGGCTATGATCGTCTTCTTAATGGATGAGCTTATCTCAAAATGGGGTATTGGCTCTGGTATCTCTCTATTCATTGCAGCGGGGGTGTCAAAGGCAATAGTAACAGGCTTGATAAACTGGTTGCCAACAAATCCAGACTTTCCTCTAAGTGTTACCAATCCTCCAGCTGGGGTGATCCCAGGAACCTATTATCTAGCCTCTCATTACTCTGTTGGTGGACTGATAGGCGGAGGATTTGAGCGAATATTTATAGGGCAGGCTAATTCTGTATTGGCACTTCTCGGTACCTTAACTATATTCTTCTTTGTCGTATATGCAGAGTCAAGCAGAATAGAATTGCCTTTAGCACACGGTTTAGCAAGAGGAGCAAGAGGAAGATATCCAATCCGTTTGATATATGCATCGAACATTCCTGTTATTCTTATGTCTGCTCTACTTGCTAACATAAACATGTTTGCATTGCTTTTTTATACACATCCAACTATGAGCAAACTTCCCATATTTGGTCACAATCCACTAATTGGAGTATATCCTGAGGGAGCATCATATCCAACTATGGGTGGAGCATGGTACATAACAAGAATGAATGGAGTAAAAGATTGGTTACTTCCGTTATTCATTCCTGGATATGGTGATGGGATTCATGAGCCTTATCAGTACGCACTGCGTTTTATTATATACTTCTCGCTGTATGTATTCGGTTCTATACTGTTTGCGAAATTCTGGATAGAAACAACAGATATGGGACCTGCAGCAGTAGCAAGACAGATTCAGCAATCTGATATGCAAATTCCCGGCTTTAGAAGGGATCCAAGAATTCTTAGGAAAGTTCTCGAGAGATACATACCAGCAGTTACAGTTATTGGTGGAGCCACAGTTGGTTTACTGGCTGCATTTGCAAATGCTATAGGCACAATAGGAAGAACTAGCGGTACAGGAGTACTTCTTACCGTTGGTATACTTATACGTTTGTATGAACAAATTGCAAAGGAACAAGCCATAGAGATGCATCCTGTATTAAGAGGATTCTTTGGAGTTGAATGAGGTGATGCTATGGGAGTAATTGTTGTTACGGGTATACCCGGAGTTGGAAAAACTACTGTAATGAAGAAAGCTGCTGAAGGGATGGACATAAAGTTTGTTACATTTGGTACAGTAATGATTGAAATAGCGCAGGAGCTTGGTATAGCTAAGGATAGAGACGAAATGAGAAAACTATCACTTGAACAGCAAAAAGAATTACAAATAAAAACTGCAGAGGCTGTTGCAAATATGGGAGATGTAATAGTTGATACCCATTGTACAATAAAAACTCCTCGAGGTTACATGCCTGGTCTACCAGAATGGATCATAAGAAAACTTAATCCAAAAACTATAGTTGTTGTTGAGGCTGATCCTGAGGAGATTTTCAATAGAAGGGCAAAAGATACAACAAGAAATAGAGACCCAGATACATTGGAGCAGATAGCAGAACATCAGCAGATAAATAGAGCTATAGCTATGGCATATGCTGCATTAAGTGGTGCAACCGTAAAGATTGTATTTAATCATGATAATAGACTTGATGAAGCTGTAAAGCAGGCTGAACCTGTATTAAGAGGATAATATGGATAGTAAAGCCCAAAGTAATCAGGCAATGCTTTTCATGATGTTCTTTTTATTTCTAATTTTTGTAATACCATACATAGGTCCCCCTCTTGGCTATTTCTTTGGTTATATGCTGGCACCAGTGATTGGATTTGATGGCAAATATCCAATTCTTACCCTGACTTTAGCAGCTCTATTTGTTGTTATACTTTCTTCTCTATTCAATTCTCTGATGGTGGATTGGAAGAAAATGGGACGGGCACAGGAGATAAGCAAGGCATTCAATAAAGAGCTTAACCAAGCTAGGAGAGCCAATGATATGGCTAAAGTAAAAAAACTCATGAGCATGCAATCCAAAATAATGCAATTATCAACAGAAGCATCCTTTGGCACAATGAAGGCAATGATACCCTTAACCATCTTTATTGTACCAATATTCTTTTGGCTTAGAGCCTATTTAAGCAATGCCAACTATCTCTTTTTTACTGTTCCATGGGCTGATAGAGTGGCTCTCTATGAAAGAACAATCATGCAGCACTGGATGTTGCTCTATTTCATACTTGCTCTTGTTATAGGTCAAGTGGCAAGACAAGCCTTCAAAGTTCTTTCACTGTCCGACTGGTGGCAAAACATAAAAGGTCAAAGAAAATCTGCTAATTGAATGGTAACTATAACGATAAGTGGAGCACCTGGAAGTGGTACTACAACTGTTGCTAAGATTTTAAAGGATAAATTGAAAATCAAATACGTATATGCAGGAGAAATTTTTAGAAAAGAAGCAGAAAAATATGGAATGTCCCTTCAGGATTTTGGTAAGTATTGTGAGAAACATCCAGAAATAGATAAAAAGCTAGATGAGCATCAGAAAAAGATTCTGAAAGAGGGCAATGTAATACTTGAAGGAAGAATTGCTGGATGGATAGCTCATAGAAACAACATACCCGCATTGAAGGTTTTGATTGAGGCTGATGAGAAGACAAGGGTAGAGAGGATCATAAAAAGAGAGGGTGGGGATTTTGAAGAAAAACGTAGGGAAATGCTCGAGAGAGAAAAGAGTGAAGCAAAGAGATACAAAAATTATTATGGCATTGATGTAGGTGATAAATCGATATATAATTTAGTCATAGACAGTACAAACAAGACACCAGAAGAGGTAGCATCTATAATAATATCCAATGTGAGAAAATGAAGAGAGATTTGCCTATACTAAAGAGGAAGAGACTAATAAAGGTTTATGCAAAAACCAATCCACACTATGGTAAGAAACCAGAGGAGAGGAGTGTTAGAGAGTTACTTGATCTGGGGATGATTAACCTTGATAAGCCAAGTGGACCAACATCACACCAGGTGGTCTCTTGGGTAAAGGATATATTAGAGGTTGAGAAGGCAGGACATGCTGGAACTCTAGATCCAAGAGTTACTGGAGTTTTACCGATTGCTATTGGAAGTGCCACAAAGGCATTGAAGGTTATGCTCTCTGCAGGGAAGGAATATGTTGGAATAATGAAATTGCACAAGGATGTTAATGATGATTTAATACGAAATACTATGGAAGGATTTGTTGGCGAGATATATCAGATACCACCTGTTAGATCTGCAGTAAAACGAGTTAGAAGAAAAAGAAGAATATACTATCTTGATATACTCGAAATTAAAGGTAGAGAGGTTTTGTTTAGAGTTGGCTGTGAGGCTGGAACATATATAAGAACATTATGTGTAGACATAGGGAAGAAACTGAAAAGTGGTGCACACTTACAAGAACTGCGGAGAACAAAAGTTGGCTTACTTACTGAAGATACTGCTGTAACACTGCACGATCTAAAAGATGGATATACAATTTGGAAAGAATATGGAGATGAAAAAGAGATAAGAAGATGTATACTCCCTGTTGAAAATCTGGTAATACATCTTCCAAAGATAGTTGTGAGGGATTCAGCAGTTGATGCTCTCTGTCATGGTGCCAGTCTTGCATTACCTGGAGTGGTTGAGGTGGATACAGAAATAAAAAGAGGCGACAACGTTGCCATTATGACTCTTAAAGGCGAACTAATAATGATAGGGAAATCACTCATGACTACAGAGGAAATTGTCCAGAGAGATAGCGGTATTTGTGTTAGTCCAGAGAGGGTAATAATGAAAAAGGGAACATATCCACCTCTCTGGAAAAAAACTTAAAATATGCCCCTATTTACCCTACACCCCATATGCTTTGCCGAGGTGGCCCAGTCCGGTACGGCGCGAGCCTGGAGAGCTCGTGGGGCTATTGCCCCTCGGGAGTTCAAATCTCCCCCTCGGCGTATGATTGATATAAAATGATGTGATAAAATTTATAAAATCTTTAAATATTTTATGTTATATAAAGTAAACCCACATTGGTAACATTTTTCATGGAAGGATCATGTTACCGATGTTACTTGACGTTACATGTTAGATGGGGGATTAAAAATGAATCTGTTAAGAAATATAGCAATATTTGCAACAGCTATATTGATAGCAACAATCCCAGTTACAGCTTCTGCATTGGAAATACTTTCTCATAAAATGTTTCTAGGAATAGGTTCTAACTTTCAAAGTGCTCTAGAAGAAGAAAAGTTTACAGACAGGATTGCGGAGATTTTGCAAAAGATAAACCAAACTCTTTTGGAAAATTATCTCACAAAAGTAGTAGCGTTTGGACCCAGGGATACTGGAACATACGGTTGTTTCAAGGCAGGTGAATACATTTATAACGAGTTTAAAAAAATGAATTTGATGGTTAGATACCATTATTGGTCTCAATATGGAAACATATGGAATCGTAGATTTTATAATGATAGAAATATAGAAGCTACACTTGAGGGTACCAACAAGT
>CAYUOG010000007.1:3800-11402 GCA_964446335.1 uncultured Thermoplasmatales archaeon | reverse complement strand
GAACTGGTGCAGGTTTACCAAGATGGTTAAATGTTCCTGGAGAAAATCTTGCTCAGGTATACTCTGCAAATGAGTTTTTGACTCGTGTGAATTTGATGAAAGCCTATCTTTTCCCAGAATATGATACTCCCATCATTGTTGGTGAGAGAGTTGTCACTGTTGGAGCTGGTAATGTTGCCATGGATTGCGCAAGGACGGCTCTTAGACTAGGTGCGAAGGAATCTTTTATTATATACCGTAGATCAAAAGATGAGGCTCCTGCTAGAAGGGAGGAGATTGCCCATGCTGAAGAAGAAGGTGTCAGGTTTATGTTTCTGGCTAATCCAACAAGATTCATTGGAGACAGTAAAGGTAACGTTACTGGTATGGAATATATGCAGATGAGACTTGGAGAACCTGACGAAAGCGGAAGGAGAAGACCTATCCCCATACCAAACTCCAACTCTCTGATGCAGGTCGATACTGTCATTATAGCCATAGGTCAAACTCCAAATCCCCTTCTAACTTCAGAATTAAAAGGGTTGAAAATAGGAAGGAAAGGGAATATACTTGTTGATGAAAATCAACAGACATCTATTGAGGGTGTCTTTGCTGGCGGTGACATAACGACAGGTGCAGCAACAGTAATTTTAGCTATGGGTGCTGGTAGAAAAGCTGCAGCTGCGATAGATAAATATCTTAATAAGAAGTGAAGAAGTAGTACAGACATACTTGATATACTCCTACCCCTTTATTTCGTATGGAAAAGATGGAGAGTATGATCTTTTATCATTTGGTTAATTATTCTTTATTCTATCAAGAGAAGAAGAGAAGTGACATATATCTATAACTATGATTTACTATAACTAAGAGAAATAAGTGTATATTATAAGCGTGTTAATTGTTATCAATTATCATAATTATCTCATTTTATATTATTAACTACTAAAACAAGGATACATTTATTATCAGTCTACCCTCTAATATGTTTTTTATAATCGAAAGTCAACATTGATTGTAATATTGTAATATCTACCTTATTGTTAAGCCCTAAAATAACCTAAACACATAAGCTATCCTATATCTCCATAGGAAATCAAGGGGTCTAGGTTAGGTAATCAATCTTTAACTATGACAACATCTTTAACTGATTTTATTGTGTCAAATCCAAGTATAATGTGCCCTCTATCATCCAAATGATAAAGTCTGGAATCTATGTCCTCAGAAGGTTCTATGAGAATATTCTTTAATTCTCCTGTCTTTGGATCTACAGTAACATTTCTCAGAATCCCTAAGAAAAGACCACCTTCACTCATGACTGTTTTTCCACGTATTTCATTCTCTGTAACTTTCATTTTGATACACCTCTTTTTATTATAAGTATTGAATCTCTAACTCTCTTTTATCTTTTTTGCCTACTTTGCTGCCCAATTCTTCACCAACTTTTTTGTAATATTCTATCATATCTTTTGTTATAGAACCTCTTACTATCTTAAATGCTTCTTCAAAGTTAGAAAGAGTTACCTTCTTCGCTTTCTCATTCTTCCTGAGAGCAATCATCGCTGCTTCTCTACATAGCGCTTCGAGATCAGCACCAGAATACCCCTCACTCCTCTCAGCAATCTCCTTCAAATCAACATTCTTATCAAGGGGCATATCTTTGGTATGAATCTTAAGAATTTCTATCCTCGCCTCCTTATCTGGGGCAGGTACAAGTAGAAGCCGATCAAATCTTCCCGGTCTAAGCAAGCCAGGGTCTATTATGTCAGGTCTATTTGTAGCTCCTATTACAACAACCCCTTCCATACTCTCTAGACCATCCATACTTGTTAGTAGCTGATTTACCACACTCTCAGTTACATGAGATCCGCTATAAACTCCCCTTCTTGGGGCTATAGCATCAAGCTCATCTAGGAATACTATTGTTGGAGCTACCTGTTTTGCCCTTTTAAACAACTCTCTTACAGCCTTTTCACTCTCTCCAACCCATTTGCTGAGTATTTCAGGACCTTTTATAGAGATGAAGTTAGCGTTTGATTCATTAGCTACAGCCTTAGCAATCAATGTTTTCCCTGTACCAGGAGGCCCATATAGTAATATCCCTCTTGGCGGTTTTATCCCCATACGCTTGAATACTTGAGGTTTTTCAAGAGGCCATTCAACAGCCTCTCTTAAACTCTGTTTTACCTGTTGCAATCCACCAACATCGTTCCATGTAACTTTAGGTACTTCGACAAAAAATTCTCTAATGGCAGACGGTTCTATCCCCTTCAAAGCCTGCTTGAAATCCTGCATAGTCACTTCCATCTTCTCAAGTACATCCGTTGGTATTGGTTTCTCTAGGTCTATTTCAGGAAGATATCTTCGCAAGGCATTCATAGCAGCTTCTCTAGCCAATGCAGCAAGATCAGCACCAACAAAGCCATACGTGATATCAGCGAGTAGGTCAATGTTAAAATCCTCTCCTTTTGGCATGCTCCTTGTGTGAATTTGAAGAATCTCTTTTCTTCCCTCTCTGTCAGGCACACCGATTCTGATTTCCCTATCAAATCTACCGGGTCTTCTTAATGCAGGATCAATGGCATCAGGTATATTGGTTGCTCCTATCACAATAACTTTACCTCGTCCCTTGAGCCCGTCTAAAAGGGTAAGCAGTTGCGATACAACCCGTCTTTCAACCTCTCCATGTACTTCACTCCTCTTTGGGGCTATTGCATCAATCTCGTCTAGGAAAATTATGGACGGTGCATTTTTTTCTGCCTCTTGAAAGACCTTCCTAAGATTTTCCTCACTCTGTCCATAGAATTTGCTCATGATCTCTGGTCCATTGATGGTAAAGAAACTTGCGCCAGCCTCATTAGCTACAGCCTTAGCAATCAATGTTTTCCCTGTACCAGGAGGCCCATGAAGTAAAACCCCTTTTGGAGGATCTATTCCAAGACGATCAAAAAGTTCAGGATGCTTTAGAGGCAACTCAATCATCTCTCTAACCTTCTGAAGCTCTTCATGCAGCCCACCAATGTCCTCATAGCTAACCCTTGGTGCCTCCAGTTCACTTACAGAAGGAGCCTCTTCCTTTACCACAAGTCTTGTATTCTCGGTGATCATCACTATTCCCTTTGGTGTGGTGCTTACAATCCCAAAGGGAAGAGCACTTCCAAAGAGAGCAATCCCAGGAACTATTACAGTATCTCCCTTTACCAAAGGTCTTCTCAGTAAACCCTTTCTTATGAGATTTTCTATACCTGCGCCGAACTGGATCTGTTGGCCTTCGGATATCAAAGGCGCAAGAGCAACCTCAACAGCATCTTTAACGACTGCCTTTCTCACTTTTACAGAGTCCCCTATTGAAACCTTGGCATTTTTTCTCGTTAAATTGTCTATTCTTAAAAGTCCCTTTCCTTCGTCACTTGGATGCGCCCTCCAAACTGTAGCGGCTGTAGTCTTTTCTCCCTCAATTTCGATCACATCTCCTATTGAGATGTCTAATTCAACCCTGGTTTGCGTGTCTATTCTTGCCCTGCCATAGCCAACATCTTGCTGAAATGCCTCTGCAACCTTTAGGAAAAGCTCCTTATCCTTCTTCATAAATATTCACCATAAGAGAACTTCAATCAGATAAAGCCCATTTGATATAAATATTTCTCTATGATCCTTTTCCCTCATTGTTTCCACTCTCTACAATCTTTGCAACACTTGCCACTTTATCTCCTTCATTTAACTTCATTATTCTTACACCCATTGTGTTCCTTCCCTGTCGTCTTATATCTTTAACAGGGATTCTTATCATCATACCTTCCTTGCTGGTTATCATGACCTCATCATCATCTTTTACTTCTTTTACAAAGATAACTCGACCGTTCCGCTCATTTGTAATGATTGTTCTGACGCCTTTACTTCCCCTGTGTGTTTTACGATACTCCTTGATCGAGGTTCTTTTTCCATAGCCGTTTTCGGTGATGGTAAGTAGATCGCCATCCTCTCCCACAATTTCAAGAGAAACAACTCTATCTCCTCTCTCCAGTCGCATCCCTATTACTCCTCTTGCAACTCTTCCCATCGGCCTTACTTCACTTTCATCAAATCTACATGCCTGCCCCTCTGCCGATGCAAGAACAACAGTCTGTTTTCCATCAGAGAGCTTTGTACCTATCAACTCATCACCATCATCTAGTTTTATTGCTCTTATTCCGTTAACTCTTATGTTGCTATATGCTGATAGCGCTGTTTTTTTGATCAACCCATTCCTTGTAGCAAAGACAAGATAATGTTCGTCATCGAAAGCATGAACAGGTATCGCGGTTTCAACATACTCTCCCTCCTCAAGTTTTGGAAGTAGATTTATTATTGCTTTACCCTTTGAGTGCCTTCCTCCCTCAGGAATTCTGTAACCCTTTAACCAATACGCCTTTCCAAAGTTTGTAAAGAACATTATGTAATCATGCGTGGAAGTAATGAACGAATCCACAACAACATCCTCCTCCTTCGTCTGCATTCCCACCAATCCCTTTCCGCCACGGTGTTGAGTCTTGTAGGTCTCTACAGGAATGCGCTTTACATATCCGCTGTTTGTGATAGTAACAACGACATCTTGAACAGGAATCAAATCTTCTATCTCAATATCTGCTTCGCCCTCCACTATCTCGGTACGTCTCTCATCCCCAAACTTCTCCTTTATTTCCTGCAATTCTCTCTTTATTTCATTTAGTATGTTCTGTCTGTCACTCAGCAATTCTTTGAGTTTCTCTATGAGTTGCTTTGTTTCATTATAATCTCTCTCTACACTCTCGATTTCCAGTCCTGTAAGTTTCTGTAGCCTCATATCAAGTATTGCCTTGGCTTGCTTTTCGGTCAGAGAAAAACGATTCATCAATTTACTTTTTGCTTCTTCCACCTCTTTACTTTCCCTTATTAATCTGATGACTTCATCGATATTTTTCAGAGCTATCAATAAACCCTCAAGGATATGTATCTTCTCCTCCGCTTTCCTTAAATCATGTTTTGTTCTTCTTGTTATAACTTCTACTCTAAACCTAACATAGTGTTGTATCATCTCTTTTAAAGTTAGAATCCTTGGTTCTCCATCTACTATAGCAAGGTTGAGGATTCCAAATGTCGACTGCATATCTGTATGCTCGAAAAGCTGATTCAATACCACATCTTCTATAGCATCTCTTTTTAATTCTATGACAATACGCATGCCCCTACGATCACTTTCATCTCTCAGATCAGAGATGCCCTCTATCTTCTTGTTTTTGGCAAGCTCTGCTATATTTCTAAGCAGATTAGCTTTGTTTACTTGATATGGTAACTCAGTTACAATTATTCTCTTTTTTTCTTCTCCCTCTATGTGCGTTTTTGCGCGTACCCTTATTAAACCTCTACCAGTAGAATATGCGCTCAGGATCCCCTCTCTACCATAAATAATTCCACCTGTAGGAAAATCAGGACCTTTAATTATCTCCATAAGCTCATGGATTTCTATATCGGGTTGATCTATAACTGCTGTTATTCCATCTATTATTTCAGAGAGATTGTGAGGAGCCATATTTGTAGCCATGCCAACGGCAATACCTGAGGATCCATTTACGAGAAGATTCGGAAGTGTGGCAGGCAAAACTTCAGGCTCTTTTAGAGATCCATCAAAATTGTCAACCCAATCTACAGTGTCTTTCTCTATGTCTTGAAGCATGAGTTTTGAAATCTTTGCCATCCTTGCTTCAGTGTATCTCATAGCCGCGGGAGAATCACCATCTACTGAACCAAAATTTCCCTGTCCATCAATGAGAGGATACCTTAGGGAAAAATCCTGAGCCATTCTTACCAATGCATCATAAACTGCCTGATCTCCGTGGGGATGGTATTTACCAAGGGTTTCTCCAACAATACGGGCACACTTTTTATAAGGTCTCTCATGAGTCAGACCCATCTCGTGCATTGCATAGAGAATACGTCGATGGACAGGCTTGAGACCATCTCTTATATCTGGCAGGGCACGACTCATTATAACACTCATTGAATAATCTATGAAGGCACGCTTCATCTCATTCTCAATGGCGCGTATCAATTCTCTTTTAGTTCCCTCATCACCCATAAACTCACCTAAATGTCAAGATTCACCACTTCTTTGGCATGGAGCTTTATGAATTCTCTCCTTGGCTCTACCTTTTCACCCATCAAAATGGTAAACAACTCATCCGCCTTTATTGCATCTTCAACAGTAACCTTTATCATTATTCTTCTTTCAGGGTCCATCGTTGTTTCCCACAATTGTTGTGGATTCATCTCTCCCAGTCCTTTATATCTCTGAATGGTAACTCCGGTTTCACCAAACTCTTTAACCCTCTCCCGAAGCTCTCTTTCAGAATAGGCATAGGCAATCTTCTTTCCCTTACTTATCTTATAGAGAGGGGGCTGTGCAATGTAGAGATAGCCCGCTTCAATCAATGGTCTCATGTATCTAAAGAAAAAAGTCAAAAGTAGCGTTCTAATATGCTCTCCATCAACATCAGCATCAGTCATTAAAATAATCTTGTGGTATCTTGCATTTTCAATGTTAAATTCCTCTCCAATCCCTGTACCAATTGCTGTAATAAGTGCAAGAATCTCATTGTTTTTCAGTATCTTGTCCATCCTCGCTTTCTCAACATTGAGAATCTTTCCCCTCAATGGCAAAATTGCCTGAAACTCCTTATCCCTTGCTTGCTTTGCAGAACCACCAGCAGAATCACCTTCTACGATGTAAAGCTCTGATTTGCTTGGATCTTGAGAAGAACAATCCGCCAGCTTTCCAGGGAGAGAAGAGGTTTCGAGCAAACTCTTTCTGCGGGTCAATTCCCTTGCCTTCCGTGCAGCATCACGAGCTCTCCTTGCCATTATGGCTTTATCGAGAATTGTACGAGCAACAGAGGGATTTTCTTCAAAAAACTCAGAAAGTTTTTCGTAGGTTATGCTCTCTACTATTCCCTTTACTTCAGAGTTGCCAAGCTTTGTTTTTGTCTGCCCCTCAAACTGTGGAGAACGGACTTTACAAGAAATAATTGCGGTCAAACCTTCTCGAACATCCTCCCCGCCGAGTGCAAAATCCTCCTTTTCAAATATATTGTTTTTTCGTCCATAATCATTTAAAACCCTTGTCAAGGCGCCTTTGAAACCCGATAAATGAGTCCCTCCCTCGTGCGTGTTGATGTTGTTTACGAAGGTAAAAATATTTTCAGTATATCCATCAGTATGTTGCAATGCAATCTCAACCTCTACATCCTCTCTTGATGCCTTGATATAAATGGGTTTTGGATAAAGTGGATTTTTGTTTCTATTTATATACAGAACAAATTCATTTATTCCTCCGTCATATTTGAAAGTCTCCATCTTTCCAGATCTATGATCTATGAGTTCTATCTTCAGACCACCATTCAAAAAGGCAAGCTCTTTAAGTCTTGTAGCTACTGTGTCGTAATCAAATTCTACGGTTTCGAAGATTTCATCATCAGGTAGAAAGGTTACTGTCGTTCCAGTTTCCTTTGTTTCTCCTAGTATTTTTAGTTCGGTTACGGGATTGCCATATTCATACCTCTGAAAAAACTCCTTTCCTTCCCTTCTCACCTTCACTTCGAGCCATTTGGA
>CAYUOG010000007.1:0-3700 GCA_964446335.1 uncultured Thermoplasmatales archaeon | reverse complement strand
CTCTCATCTGTGCTTCCTATATACATCGCTGGATTCTTTCTTACTGCCTCTAGTCCTTCCAGAACTTGAATGGCATCGACATCGTATCTATCCTTCACTTTTTCCATATCATCACGAACCTTGAGAAAATCCTCTAATCACTCAATCATTTGTACATCCCATTGACACGATACTATAGCACATCCTATATGGAGTAATAACTAATAAATGTTCTCCTTAAAAATAATCTTATGCTTCTCTATGACAATAGCATTTCATTTTCAATGTCAATTATCTCGTTAATAATTCTATTTATCTGGACAAGAAGAAATATAGAATGCATCATCGAAAACCTTCTACTCAAAATTGTATTTACGAAATCCTTTTCCATATTAAACAATTCATTCCATTTTTTAGATTCGTTTTCCAATTTATAGGCAGATAAGAGAATCCTTCTATTGCTTCTGCAATTCTTGATCATTGTTTCAGATGCAAACCTCTTCTCTTGCGAAATTATTTTTAGAAATTCAAGAGATGTATTAAATGGGAAATTTGATTCTCCAGATATCTTGTTTGCAATTTTATTCATTATTTGCCACATGGGAATTTTAAGGAGAACTTTCCATGCCTTCATATCTCTTTTGAAGGCCTTTATTGCTTTTTCCCCTACAATATTATTTTCTGTTATAAAAATAGGATCATATGCCCATTTTAATCCTCTCATCTTTGCCATGTTTCTAACAAAGGCGATTTCACATGCCGCACTCTTAGAAAGTCCTTTTGAAACATTTTCAAGAGTAATTGTACAAAATGATTTTTTATAGATGATATATATAGATTCATCTGCTGTAATTATAGCATCGCGAAAATTACTTAGATTTTCGTAGACATAGAAACCTTCTTCAGGATGCCCCTCAAACCCAGGTTCTCCATCATTATAGCAAACAGTATTATTTGATTCATTGTATCCAACTATAACAATTGCATGACACATATTATACTTGCTGGGAAAACCCTCTTTATGTTGATAGTATGATAGTTTTGACATGTTAATCTGTGTGTAAACTGGTAAGTCCTGTTTTATATATCCCTTGACCCTGGTCCAGTATTGATTCCATGCAGTTTCCTTATCCGTATAGTTTTCAATGTAACTGATATTGCAACGCATTCCCAGAAGATTCGATATAAAATACCAATCCTCCTCCCAAAAACACTGTGTTGAGCCCATCCATAGTGTTGGTGGGCTACACTTCGAAATGATATTCGATGACTTTCTTGGTGGGGTATAAGAAATGGCATGTCCTGCTCCGATCAGATAAAAAAGTTCGTGCAGACTGTAATTTTTACCTAGGTAATTGATCAACATAGCTATACTGCTTAACTCACATTCTCTTCCTGTCTCCATTGAAATGTAGGGAACGCCTTTTATTATGTGACCGTTATCAAAGCTCTTAGAAGAATCAGCTAAAAAAGTACTTTGAGAAAGCAGAACAGAAAAGATAACGAATACAATAAACCACTTTCTTCTCTCTTTCATTAGACAAACCTTCATTTTTATTATGATTTTATTATATACTTATAATTTTCTAAGATGGGGCAAAAGCAAATACTAAAAACAGCCCCTATATTATACTTCTCATTTATGATTATCAATGTCGATCTTCACATCCACTCTCGTTTTTCTGGTGCCACTAGTCAAGCTATGACAATTGAAACACTTGCCAAAGAAGCACCAAGAAAAGGTATAGATGTTGTTGCTACCGGTGATTGTTTACATAGCGACTGGCAAGGGGAGATAAAACAATGCGAGGAGATAGAAGAGGGGACTTTTCTATATGGGGAAACAAGATTTGTACTTACAACAGAAGTGGAGGACAAAAACAGAGTTCATCATTTGCTTTTATTCCCTTCTTTTTCATCGGTTGAAGATTTCAAGGAGAGAATAGCCAAGTTTTCACCAAATATTGAAACAGACGGTAGACCAAATGTTAATTTGAATGGTCAAGAGCTAGCAGAGATTGCAAAGGATGTTGATGCGCTGATTGGACCTGCACATGCCTTTACACCATGGACTGCTATGTATGCATATCATGATTCTCTATCAAGCTGCTATGGAGAGTTGGCAGATTATGTATCTTTCATCGAGCTGGGTCTGAGTGCAGATAGTAATTACGCAGATCGTATATCTGAGTTGCATAGGCTTACTTTTCTCACCAACTCAGATGCCCATAGTCCACATCCTGTCAGACTTGCAAGGGAGTTTAACAGGACGAAGGTCAAAGATGCAAGCTATGGAGAGATCAAAAAAGCTATATTGAGACGAGGAGGAAATAGGGTGGTTTTAAACGTTGGTTTGCCTCCACAGGAGGGGAAATACAACGAATCTGCTTGCATTTCCTGCTATAAGCATTACACTCTTGAAGAAGCCATCAAGAGAAAGTGGAAATGTGTATGTGGCAAGAGAATAAAGAAAGGAGTGAAGGATAGAATAAATGAACTGGCAGACCTATCTTTGCCTAAACATCCAGAACATCGACCACCTTATGTGCATATCATACCTCTAGCGGAAATAATAGCAAAGGCATTGGGGCAGAGCAGTGCATTTACAAAAACTGTAACAAAGAGATGGAATGAATTAATAGATGCATTTGGTGATGAAGTAACCATTTTAATAGATGCAGATTTGGAAGATATCTCCAGAGTTACAGTTCCAGCGATATCTGAAGCGATAGAAGCGTTTAGAGAAGGAAAAGTAATAATTCATCCAGGCGGAGGAGGAAAATACGGAGTTATAGAGTTTCCATCAGCAGATGAAAAAATAACTTTAAAAGGAGAAAGGCAAAGAACCCTAACCGACTTTTTATAAAAATTAACTTTAGACAATAGGAGACACTTTCAATGGATGTTTATCAATGTTTACCCAAGGAACAAGCATCTTCCCAATGACTCTATATCCAATAATGATTTTTGGTAGAATTCTTGGTCTGTTCCAATAGTTGTATTCCCATGTATTTTGGGGGCATCCCATAAATAGCGCCGAAAATAAAAAATTCCTCCTAAAGTAATTGTTTTTAATTACATTACCATCAGAGTATTTTAATAGCACGCCACATTTATTCTTTGAAATATTATTCCGTTGGATGATGTTATTAAATGAGTTACCTTGCAGTTGAATGCCGACATTGTTGTTAAAAAGCTTATTTTCTGATATTTCGTTATCATGGGCTTTCATTCCAGGTATGAGAGCATCTAACAAAAAGCCTGCCGCATTGTCATGTATGATATTTCCATAGATACAATTATTGTGAGATGATGTCAATGCAGATATACCAACCCAGCTATCGGAGATATCGTTATATCTAACTATATTGTCAGTTGAATTAAAGTCCAGACATATTCCATGGAGGGTGTATGAGATTGTATTGTTCTGGATTATATTGCTATCGGAATTTAACAGTATCAGCTCGCCATCAGTTTTAGCGATAGTGCAGTTTTCTATTAGGCAGTTTGAACAGAATCCAAGAACAATAGAAAAGTCAGTATGTGAAATATAAACATCTCTGATTGTAACATTCGTGCAGTTCGCTAGTATGATCTGCCCAGCATCTTTGGGAACAGTAAAATCGTGCATATTCTTGTAGTAATACAGGGGTTTACCATTTACAGTATTGTTAGAAACCTCGTATAGAAAATCTTCCTTGGAAAGTTTTCCATTATACAC
>CAYUOG010000006.1:0-12129 GCA_964446335.1 uncultured Thermoplasmatales archaeon | reverse complement strand
CTTCAACAGGAACATTAACTAGTAAATTAAAGTAACCAACAGCCGTTAAATTATTAACACCAAGACCGCATCCAATGGCTCTGGCATCAAATGTAAAGTTTAAGACACCTAATGGAGGTATGGGTTCAGGTATTCTCTGCCATGTAACAACATTGCCATCTATATCCTCAGAATCTTTCATCGCCTCGACCATGTCAGGACTTACAGGTTCACCATTGATGGAAACATTACCAACACTTCTAGGAATATACATTAGATTATCAGGAAAAACATCATAGATTTCCCCACAGAACCAAAGATTGTAGAATGGGTTAAGATTATATACCTTTACTCTAAAGTGTATGATTTTGTTGTTACTTACTTCTACATAATCGGCCCAATTACTACCATTCCACACCTCTTTATCAACTTGTATATCGTTGTCGCTTGGTTTTGGCAATATAGTTATATTGACAAAGTCCCCTTTATGACCTGGATATTGAATCCAATCTACATATGCCCAATTTTTAATCAAGTTAGCCGGACTAACAGTGGTAGCATTTACATAAAGGGTTATTGATTCTCCAGCTGATAATTTTTTACACCACCATATTGTACCATTCTCTACCATAGATGGTTGAGGATCGGCTCCTGCATAATTAAGTTCTGGGGGTAGTACATCTCTTATGCAAACACAGATTTTATTGTTATCTAGATTATCAACGTTTGTCACATTAATTCTAAATAGAAGGTTTTCTCCGGTATCTGTGATTATCTTATCTGTCCATTCACTGCCATTGTAGACTTTTTTTGAAATCTTGATATGTGGTGCTATAATTGTATCACTGTTGGTTGGCTGCTGAAATATAGTTATATTGACAAAATCTTCTTTATGACTTGGATATTGAATCCAATCTACATATGCCCAATTCTTGGTTATTTCGGTAGCAGCACTGGCTATAGTGGTTATATAAAAATACTTAGTTTCTCCAACTGATAAATTAACTAGCCATAATATTGTATCCTCATGTACTGAATATGGCTCTGGATTTGCTGTTTTGTAAGTAAGTTCTGGAGGTAGTACATCTCTTATGCAGACTGTTACAATAGAGTTATCAGATTGTATTGATCCATTATTTGTCACTTTAATCCTAAATAGGACATTATCTCTAATATTGGCGGTTATACCATCTACCCATTCACTACCATTATAGACATCTTTTGAGATTTCAATATCCATGTCTGGAGATCCTTTCTTCCACCAATGTGGTAGAGATGATAGACCGTCAATCGGAGAAAATTCATTTGAGTAACCTCTGGATTTCTGTGATTCCTGAATAACTATAACGGAAAACGGTAAAACCATCATTATTGCTATAAATATAGTCAGCCCCTTCCTTTTTGATGTTATCTTTATCATTTTTATTTCTCCTAACAATTTTTCTATCTGGATTTTCCAATTTTTAATATATTTATCTAATTATATGATACTATATATAAATAATTTATGTTTTTAATAGTCTTAGTAATGGTCTTAATCGACATTTATTCAGATAGTTCTAAAAATATATGGGCTCGCCCGGATTTGAACCGGGGACCTCCGCCTCGTCAAGGCGACGTCATAACCACCTAGACCACGAGCCCAGTAAGGCAAATGAATAAAGTTTTAGTTTTTTTACTTTGCTGTGAGAATTCTACCATCTATTTGCTTAGCCATCTCTATGATTTTCTCAGATACTCTCTGATTTGTTGCAAGATGAACCAGTATTTTATCTGAATACTTGATATCCATAATCCATGTCCTTTCATGAAGTAGAGAGAGGAAACGCTGTGATTCTTTGTTAAGAGGCAAAGACATCTTTATCTCTACAAATGAGGGAAGATTTTTCGATATCGCAGTGAAAAGTTCATCTATGTTTAATCTCTTATTTACCGAAATACAACTATAGGATCTGTTATCTATTATATCCATCAGCTTTTCTATTTTGTTATTCATCTCCTGCTCGCTGCTTATCCTGTCTATTTTATTAAACACCAATAATATTGGAGATTCCGCCGATATTTCCACAAGTTCTTTTAGAGAGGTTTTTAGTTTTGTCCTGATCTTATCCACTGGCTCGCTGAGGTCAACCATTAGAAGAATTAAATCAGCAACAGCTATCTCTTCAAGAGTTGAATGAAAAGCATCTATTATCCAAGATGGTAAATCTTTGATAAATCCTACCGTATCTGTTAGGAGCAAGGGAGGTTTTCCAACTGTGGAAAGAAACTTTTTTGATATCTTTCTTGTCGTTGGTGAAAGAGTAGAGAACAGCATCTCCTCGACCTTTACTCTCTCCTCCGATAGAAGGTTTAAAAGACTGCTTTTACCTGCGTTGGTATAACCTGCTATTGCAATAAGATAGAACCCAGCTTCATATCTATGCTTTCTTCTCAGCTCTCTACCTGCTCTGAGCTTTTCAAGTTTTTTTCTTATATCCTTCATCTGCCTCTTTATCATCTCATAGTAATCATCAACCTGATACTCACCACCTGCCATGAAACCAGGATGTTCACCAGCCCTTGCTCTATGAATCAACTCCCTAACAAAGGGCCTCTCATACTGCAACTGTGCAAGCTTTACCTGAAGTTTTGCTTCCATGCTCTCTGCACGTTTTGCGAAGAGGGATAGAATTAGTCTGACTCTATCATAGACTTCCTTTTCAAATTCCTTTTCCAGTTTAAACCACTGCGACGGCTTGAGTTCACCATCAACTATAATTAGATCAACCTCCTTATTCTCAAGAAATTCCTTGATTTCTTTGATTTTGCCTCTTCCGACGTAGGTATTTACATCTGGTTTTTCTCTATGTTGAAAAAATACTTTGATAATCTTATGGTCAATAGATTTTGCAAGCGCTTCTATCTCTTCTATATCGCTGTTCAATGTTATCAGTACAGCATTTCCCATCTAACAAGGTATCTACTTACAGTTCTTAAACCACTTCATAATGCTGATAAAACGCTGTATTGCAGTTAGGTTGCCAACAATTGCAAAATACAATAGCACAAGTTCAAGCACAGAGAGATTCCATGGGAGATACATCGAGATAAAAAAGTGCTGAAGGACAGGAAACACCATCAAAAGAACCAGCCTGTCTGCTCTT
Source organism: uncultured Thermoplasmatales archaeon (assembly GCA_964446335.1). GTDB lineage: Archaea > Thermoplasmatota > E2 > DHVEG-1 > B18-G2 > CAYUOG01. The sequence goes on along the minus strand of CAYUOG010000006.1, from coordinate 9,004 downwards.
CCAAGTAAGCCACGATATTCTCTTTTGTACCCAACAGCCTGTGCCTGTGTTCCCATATAGCTTGTTAGCAGCATGCCTATCATGGCAAAAAACCCTATTTCAATTCTGCACCAAGAGCTTAATGCCAGACCACCAACCATCAAGACATCTGCATACCTATCAAGAGCATGGTCAAGGAAATCACCTTTTGCAGAGGTTTTCTTTGTCAGCTTTGCCACCTTTCCATCTATTGCATCTAAAAATCCGTTGAAAAAGACAAAGAGAGAGCCGATTAGAAGGTAGTGGTTGACAGTCTCTTCGGATGGTTTTGAAAGGAAGAAAAAGAGACCTGCAAGAAGGGCAAAAACAAGGGAAAGCCAAGTTAGGATATTTGGATGTATGCCCAAGAAAAATCTTGCAAAGTAGGTTATAAGGGGATCGATCCTTTCCCGCTGAGTGTCTAATACCATCTCCTCATCTCCTCACAAGATTTCCTCAGACCAGTCTATTTTCCCTATATTGTATTCATTCTTGTTAAATCTTCCATGTGCTATGCTATCAACGATTTCTGCTACTTCTTTTGATGATTTATCTGTTGTGTCAATCTCAAACAGTTTAGATTTATTGTGCAATTCAACAGCCTCACATAGTATTATATCTAGAGCCTCAGCCTCAACATTTTCTCTTATCTTTTTCTCTTTCCATCCTTTGGCTTTAAGTCTCTCTTCAAGCACTTTTGGATGGCATCTCAATATAACAATAATATCTACTCCTTTTACAAGATGGGATAAAAGTCCATCGAGAATAATATTTTTGTTTTTCTTGAATTCCTTCACTAGATAATCTTCAAGTTTCTTTACGTCTATTATGCTGCAATTCCTCTCTTCATCATAACCATCAACAAAACCTTTTTCCTTTGCCAACTTGTTCAGTTCGAGGATTTCATATCCTTTCTCTCTGAGAAGAGATGCAACAGTTGTTTTCCCTGTTCCTGGCGTACCAGTAAGTGCAATTATCATGGTTAAACTAGTTTGTGGTATTCATAACCCTTGAATCCTTCGTTGAAACAGTAGTGTACATCTTGGAAGTCCTTTCTGAAATCTGCAACTTCTTTTCTTATCTTGCTTGCTGATTCCTTGTCTATGAGTACCTTTTTTATGAATTCTGCAACCTCTTCCATTTCCTTCTCCTTCATACCAATCCTCGTCAGCTCCTGTGTACCTAATCTGAGACCGGAGGGATTCAGGGGATTTTCATCTCCAGGTACCATGTTCATGTTTGTTACTATTCCCGCCTCATAGAGTTTTGATGATGCTTCTTTTCCCTTTCCTTCACCAATTCGAACGAGTAGCTGGTGTGATTTTGTGAAACCTTGCTTTTCTCCAAAGACATCAAATCCTCTCTCATAAAGTGCTTGTCCAAGTGCTTGAGCATTCTTTATCGTTTGCCCTGCATATTTCTTTCCAAACTCCAGATGCTCTGCAAAGGCTATTGCCTTAGCGGCAACATGGTGGAGATGATAAGAGGAGGTGACTCCTGGAAATACACCAAAACCAAGTCTTCTCAAAAATTTCTTGTCTTCTTCATCCTCTCCCTTATGATCAGATACAATAACTCCACCCTGAGGACCTGGAAGGGTTTTGTGGGTAGAACCTGACGTCACATCTGCACCTTCTCTTAATGGATCTTGGAAATATCCAGCAGCTATGAGCCCAAGGACGTGTGCAGCATCATATACTACATACGCACCAACCTCATGGGCAACCTCTGCAAGCTCTTTTAAAGGTGTAGGGAAAAGGAAAACAGACTGTCCAAAGAGTGCAAGCTTTGGCCTCACTTCTCTTATAACCTTTGCTGCACCATCAACATCAATATTCATGTTTTCATTGTCAAATGGATAGAAAACGAGGTTTACTCCTCTCAATCCAGCAGCTCCCCATTTTCCAAATGAAATGTGAGCACCATCTGCTGTATCAAGGACAGTGGCAGTTTCTCCAGGTTTGATTAGTGCCTTCAAAACAGCCATATTTGCAGTCGTTCCTGCCGTAGGTCTAACATCTGCATAATTGCATTTAAAGAGTTTCTTTGCCAGTTCTATTGCTTTGAGCTCAACCTTATCAAAGAACTCACAACCTTCATAGTATCTATTCCCTGGTGTACCTTCCGCATATCTGCCATGAAAATCTGTTATGAGCATCTCTTTACATAGGGGAGATAGTATGTTTTCACTGGCAATAAGAGGTAATGCACTGCCGAAGAATTCATTATTTTTAACGCTCTGCTCTCTTACATAAAGCGCATCTTCATACCAACCCATAAAAGCCACCAACCAGCCTTAATCGGCAAATACCATAAAAAGGTAATGGATAATTTATACTTCAAATACCTTTGAGGCAGTGGTAAGAACCTTTGCCTTACCATTTTCAATGACAATATCATCTTCAATGCGAACTCCACCTATTTCAGGAATATAAATGCCCGGCTCTACTGTAAAGGTCATTCCAGAAGAAAACCTCTCCTTACATCCCGTAGATATGCCAAATCCATCGTGAACCTCTATACCTATTGTATGGCCCGTTGAATGTATAAATCTGCCCCTGAACTCTGTTTTGTCTATGCATCTTTGCACTTTTTTATGTAGTGATTCAAAGACCATTCCTTCTTTTATTGATTCTACTGCCATCTTCTGAGCCTTCAAAACAACCTCATACATCTTCTTCTGCCTCTCAGATGCCCTGCCATAAACAAAGGTTCTTGATATATCTGAAACGTAACCATCTACAACTGCTCCAAAATCTACAAGCACTATTTCATCCTTCTTTAACCTTTTTTCACCATGCAGGTAGTGTGGTATAGCACTATTCCTACCAAAAGCAACAATTGTCTCAAATGCCTCTCTCCTTGCACCATACCTTCTTAGTCTATACACTATCTCATCTGCAACCTCTCTCTCAGTTATACTCTCTTTGAGTATATCAACTATTTCATCAGCTACTCTACTTGCTATCCTGCAAGCTCTCTTGATTTTTTCTATTTCTTCTTTACTCTTTATCAACCTCGCTTTCAGAATCTCTCTGCCAACATCATAAAACCTTTTCTTCTCAATTATTCTCCTCATACCTCTGTAGTCAGAAACAGTAGTATGTGCTCCATCAAAGCCTATGCAATTTGCATCTTTAGCCAGCTGTTTCAGCAGTTTTTTTGTCTCCTCTGAATCCTTGACAGTATGAAAAATCAACTCCGAATCTTCAGTCTGTTCTATTCTTGATACAATTACATCTACCCTTCCATCTTTCCATGCAGCCGCTATAGCTCCCTCATAAAATTCTCTGGGCAGTCCTGTGAGATAGAAAAAGGAAGGATTAAGATTTGAATTTTTTACAATAATAACATCAATATCCTTTTTTGTTAAAGAAAATATCTTTTTGATTCTCTCTTCTATCATCATAGAGAAATCTACCCTAAGCTATATCACACTTTCTAAAAAATTGAATGAAGGTGAAATGCAGACACTGTATCTTCTTTATCTCTCGTACTTCTCCACCAGGTTCTTCAGTTCGTTGAGACTCTCCTTAATGTTGTTGACCTCTCGCATCTTTTCTTCTTCTATCTCTTTGATTATCTGGGAAAGTGGAGTGGTTAGCTTGTATATATGGACGGGTCGTCCCTTCCCCTTTTTCTTCAAATCTCTCTTAGTAGCCCATCCCCTCTTTCTTAATTCCTGCATAGCAACACTTACCTCAGGTTGACGCAGGTTAGCACCTCTTTCTACATCAGCAGATCTACACTCATCCACCTGAGAAATATACAGCAACGTTTTGGCAAGGTTTTTAGGCATCCCTAGGTCTGTGAATATCTTTACAGCCTTGTCATCAGTTTCGTCTAATACGTAAGACCCTTTGCGTTTCATATTCTCCTCACTGTATGAAATCATTCTTTTGTATTTATAATTTTCTTAATTTTTCCTCTCCCGTCCCCTCCTTATGTTCTCCATATGTCTTTGTTCTGAGGGAACTTTCGAGGTTTTTTTGACTTTTTGATAAACATAATACATTAATCATTTTAATATGTTTGTATTTATTTTTGTAATTTAATTTCAATCTCGTAAAAATCGTTTGGTAGAAAGGTATTTTCAAAAATGCTTTTAGCTTCTCTTTCCAAGGGTTTTGCATTTGCATACCTTGGGCTTATATGAAAGAGAGCTAGTTGCTTCACATTAGCCTTCTTTGCTATCTCAGCCGCCTGTAAAGCAGTACTGTGACCATATTCCATTGCAGTATCCTCTAGATCAGAGAGAAAGGTTGCATCATGTATTAGGAGATCGGCATATTTTGAAAAATTTACTAGGCTTTCGCAAGGTCTTGTATCACCAGAGAATACTATCTTTCTCCCAGGTCTCGGAGGACCTAACACCATAGATGGTTCAATTATTCTACCATTCTTTAGCTTTATGCTCTCACCATTCTGCAATCTCCTGAAAAGAGGTCCTTCAGGTACACCCAGTTCAAGCGCCTTTGCTTTATTAAATCTTCCAGGTCTTGTATTCTCCTCAAGGGCGTATGCTAGAGTAGGAACGGTATGCTCCACTCTCATAGTTGAGACTGAATAGCCATCGCCCTCTACCTTATCTCCACTCTTTAGCTCTATTGCATAGATGGGATAGGATGGTCTGAAATAACCGAGCGTAACAGCTGTTTCAACAATCTTCTTTATGCCCTTTGGTCCGTAGATGTATAAAGGTTCCTTTCTATCGTTAAGTTGCATGGTTTGGATTAAACCAGGCAAACCAAGAAAATGGTCACCATGAAAGTGACTTATAAATATCTTTGAAATCTGCATGTAGCTGAGTTTTGATTTCTGAATTTGTCTTTGTGTACCTTCTCCACAATCAAATAGTATTACCTCACTTCCTCTTTTTATGGCTACAGAGGTTACATTCCTCATAACAGTTGGCCAACTTCCTCCAGTGCCAAGAAATACAACGTATAACTGCATACCGAAGGCTATGGAAATTTAAATAAAAAGTATTGTGGTCATCTTTCATAGACTGCAATGTATCTGGTTAAGCTTCTATGAACCCTGTAAGGATGTACCTCGATAAGATTCAAGATATCTTTACCAAGTTCTACAGCATTCTCTGTTGGTAGACTCACTACAGCCCTTTTTTTATCCTTAAGAACGGTGCTTATGCTTTCAAAACCTCTTTGATATAGCGATTTTATGCTCTCCCTATTTGTCGTTGCTGCTCTCCCATAGGGGAAATCTGTAACAACAGCATCAACCTTCCCGACTTTTGATGGTATTTCCCCAACATCACAGGAAAAGAGATTGTAATCTTCGATACCATAGGCATCAAGGGTTCTTCTACATCCATCTACCATCGTCTGTTGTAAATCACTTCCTATTACCTTTGCTCCAATAAGGCCTGATTCAAGCAGTATTCCACCTGTGCCGCAGAAAGGGTCAAGGAGGAACTCGTTTCTCTTTATGAGGGAGAGATTAACCATAGTCCTTGCAAGTCTTGGATGGAGCGATATTGGAGAAAAAAAAGGTCTTTTCTGTACCTTGCGATTCTCAAAAGAACCTCTATCTATCTTTTTAATCAGTTTTCCAACATACCAGATATCGTCTGTAAGCATGACACGAATTTCTGTATCGGGATTAAAGAGATCAACCTTTCCTGAACGTGTATATATGCCACCAAGCCCTCTTTCGACATCGAGAGATGTTGTAGCATCTTTATTCGTTCTTCTGTCCCAGCATCTTACACGGAAGGTGCCATTGATCTCTACTTTAACTGCCCTTGATAACAACTCTTCAAGATTTGGAGGAGAGCTATACAAAGCCTCGTCTATGAAAAAGGAGAGAGCTATTCTCTCTCCAACCCTTTTGATTTTATCAATATCTGCCTTGACTTCAACTTCGAGGAAACCATCACCTCTATTCAGTTCATTGAAGCCAATACCCTCTGCATTTAGACAGGATTTTATTTCTGATAAAGGCAGTGTTGGATGTTCCTTTGAGAGTTCGAAAAGTATCTTCATTGCTCTTGCAATAAGAATAGCCTATTAAATCCCTATCTGTACCATTTTCTCTCTGGATTTTTCTCCAGAAACTATCTTTACATCTCTCTTTTTCACGTTAAAAAAATCAGCCAATATCTCTATCAAAGCCCTGTTTGCTCTGCCATCTTTAGCTGGAGCATTGACATAAACCTTTAGTTTTCCCTTCTCCCTAATTACCTCATTCTTTTTTGCATTAGGAATAACTTTTACCTTGAAGGTCTTCATTTTTAGTCCTTTTTACTCTTTGATTGTTTTTTCTTTCTTCTATCGTACTGTTTTATCTTTTCATCAACCTTCGCTATGACATCCTCTCTGCCTGTAAACCACTTTGTAACTGCTATTTTTGAAGATGATGAACCTCCGATCTTTTCATCTATCTTTGCCCTAATTGAATCGGTTCCAAGTACCCATGTATCAGGTTTTGTATCAACCCTCTTTACCTGTTTCTGCACAGGCTTTGGCTTGACAGTTGCTCTATTTTCATCCTCTACCTTTACAGGTTTTTCTCCTATACTAATATCCGGTGGACCAACAACAATCTCTTCGATTCTCACAGCTTCTTTAACCTCTTTATTTTCTTTTGGCATTGCTCTACGCCTCCCCAGAGACGGTGGGGGAATATTTTCTGAACCAACACGCATGCCTCTCCTTCTCTCTATTCTACCAAGGTCACTATTCCTATGAGCATGCCTTATTATCCCAGCAAATATGGAGAGTAAGATACCTACTGCTCCAATAATAGGAAGTAGGTAGTTTGGAAGGAGAGAAGCATTATCACCTCTTATACTACCTTGAATACTGACAGATTTATAACCTATCTTCGATGCTGTGATAAATAGAGAAGTTTCCTTTTCTACTGAGGGTACATTAAATTCTGCAACACCGTTTTCGTCAGTGAAGATGGTAAGAGCCTTTACACCGGGTACAGTAAAATTAACCTCTGCATTAGAGATAGGATTTCCGTCTTCATCTCTGACAGTAATTTCAAGAAGTTTTCCAGCTTCTATATCTATGGACGCGGGAAATATCATCAGTTTCTTTATGTTGAGTATGGTAATAGTCTGGTAGGCATTAGCATATCCGCTTTTTATTGCGGTAATCTGCTTACTTGTATCCTCATCCACCTCAGGCGCTATGAGATAGCATATTGGATAGGTATCCGGATTATTTTCATCTACATAATGTTCCTCACCGTTGAATACTATGGTAAGATCAGAGAGGGGGTACTGGGTAGGATCGTTTGAATCTACAACATAGACTCCAAACTCTTCTCCTTCCTGTATCTCATCAATTATCGCCATATCCTTGTTAACTACCAGTATTTGAAGCTGTTTGTTCTCACTGGAGGATGAAAGCGATAAAGATAATGAAAACAGGAAGAGAACAATGAATATAATGCCAACTACTGTTTTATAACCGCATTTCATCTCTATCCTCACTCAGGTTGTTAGAGTGCTTCCTTTTCTTTAATGATGTAGGTTGTATTTATGGTTTTTGAATATGGCTATATGCCATTCTCCTTACGAGAATCAAAACCTTTATTAAATACGCTGCACATATTACATATAAACCTGTGAATAAAAATAATGTAAATATAATCCTTAATGATACAGTATGGTGTATATCCATGAAAAGAAGAGAGATTGTAGCTTTGCTGGCCTCGAGCATGCTAATTTTTGAATGTTTCTTGGCAATACCTGTCCTTGCTTCAGAGAGTGGGAACAAGGTAACAGTTTATTTTCATGAGGATTATGAGGATTATCTACTCCTATCTGGAAGCTATGGTCATCTAAATGAAAGTTTTCCAGTAAAAGAAAACATAAGTGATGCAGTTATTGGAACCTTCAATCTTTCAGATATCTCACAGATCGACGGAGATATGGATTTTGACCTCTACTTCAGTTTACCTATAGCAGTATCCAATATAACCTCTCTTTTGGATGAACTTCTCTCTGCAGCAGTTGATATTTATTCAAATAGCAACAGTACAGGGAATCTATCTGAAACTTTCCAGAGCATTTTTGAAGGATTGACAAACATAAGCTGGTCCAACTTCACTCTTAACATAGCAGATATAACTCTAAGCGGAGAGGAAAATTTCACACTTTATGTTATGGATAAAAATATCACAATAGCTGAAAGGGAAATAACAGTGAAAAGGAATGTAATTAGCGAGAATGCAAACGTATCTACTCTTATAGATAGCATTCTAGAAAATCTGACAACCCTCAATTATGTAGGGTTACTGGATATATGGGAGCAGCTGACACAGAATGTTCAACATGTAACTGTTTCTCTGCATAATATCAGTTATTATGGAGATGAATTAACCTTCATGATTGAGGCAGAAAACGAGATGGCAAATGTGAGAGAGATACTGCAACAGCTTGGAGAAATCAATGAGACCGCTCTTATAAATATTTTGAACACTATAGGATACTATTCAGATACTAACCTCTCTGAATCGCAAATAAAGAATGTAAAAGCAGTTATAAACATCTTTAATTTCATACGTCCTCTGCTTGAGAAGTTGCTAAATGTAAGCTTTGTCTATGATTCTATCAAATATCCATCGAGCATAACCTTTGATGGAAAACTGGTAGAGAGAAGAGAAATAGGTAAAAGGCGTTACTTTTTGAGAAATTTAACAGTTGATAGCAGTAACAAAAAAGTATTGAGTAAAAATCCACCTTTGTATAGCAATACAAGTGAGGTGCGTATATCTGGCAGTGGAGAGCAATGGGTTGTGTATCCCTCTTACAACCACATAACGAGGGTAGTTGGAGATGCTGATGTAGTTTTGTACATAAAATATCCAGAGATAGCTGATTTATTAACCAATCTATCCCTAGGTTCTTTGCTCTCTTTCATATATGTAATAGAGGCTTCACTCCTTGATGTAGATAAGGATGGAAATGTGGTTAAAGAAATAGCATCAGGCACCAAAACAGTCAACGTTG
>CAYUOG010000005.1:0-12617 GCA_964446335.1 uncultured Thermoplasmatales archaeon | reverse complement strand
TGGAATTCAACTTTTTTGCCCACTCTTTTACTATTTTTTCTTTCTTCTCTATATCTTCTGGAAGCTTTTCCCCAGTTAATTGAAGAAATTCTCCTCTATGCGGGGTAAACACTGCTTTCACATCTTCTACAATGTGTCTATCCCTTCCTACCATACCTATTGCATCTGCATCTATCACAATGCTTTTCCCCTTGCAAACATCCAAAAGTTTTCTTACAAATGCATAACTTCTTTCATCCTTTCCCATCCCACAACCCAAAACAATGGCATCGGATTTTTTAATCAAATCATTTAACAGAGAAACATCATTCTCAACCAGAATATTTTCATCAGACAATTCAAAGGTTATGAGATTAAGCAAACTCTCTCTTCTCCACGTCTTTTTTTCTTCTTCATAGAATAAAGAATAAAATGCACGAGTAACACGTTTTGGAGTTGCAAGATAAACAAGATCGACACCAGTACGAAGTGCACCAAGTGCTGCGAAAACAGGCGCTCCAATATATGGACCACCACCAATAACAAGTAAAACACCATTTTTTCCTTTATGGGATGTTGGAGAAGGTTTTGGATAATATACCCTTAGCTCTCCAGGCCCAACATATGTTTCAGCATCTTTTGGAATGCCTATGTCTACGATCTTAATCTCTCCACAAGTTTCTTTGTTCATACCTTCCTTTATATCATGAAAAGTTACTGTTGCATCTGCAACTATGCTTAAATTGGTTCCAAGACCTGTTGGAACATCAACTGAAACCAAAGTGGCTTTGTTTCTTTTATTCAATAGTTCAACACACGACTTATAGGGTTCTCTTAGCTCTCCAGATAAGCCCACGCCAAGCATCGCATCTATAATAACATCGCTCTTCTCAATTAGTTTGATAATATCATCAATGTTTTCTTGATCATAAACAATAATATCAACATCCTTGAGTTTCTCAAAATTTTTCCTTGCAAGTTCTGTTTTGATATGAGAGGGATCCTTCACAATAACAACAGTACATTTACAATAATTTGAAAGATAACGTGCCGCAACGAAACCATCTCCTCCATTATTTCCCATTCCGCAGAAGATCGTAACTGATTTTGGTTTGTACTTTTTGAAAACGAATTCTGCAGTTCCCTTACCTGCATTCTCCATAAGTGTTTCAGTAGGAACTCCAAAGAATTCAGAATTTATATCCAAAACCTTAACATCCTTCGCACCAATCATACAAAAACGTTAAACGTGAAGGAGCGTATATACTCTTCGAGATAATATGATACCAAGAAGATTCAATCCCCGCCAAATGAATCAACTGATGAGACAGCTAGGAATAAACGTGAAGGAAATAGAGAATGTGGAGAGAGTTATCATTCAAACAAAAGATAAGGAGTACATTTTCAGAGATGCAGAGGTAACACTAATGGAAGCACAAGGTCAAAAGACCTACCAGATAGTAGGCACACCAGAGATAAAAGAGAGAGAGGAAACGATACCCAAGGAAGACATAGAACTGGTCATGGAAAAAACAGGAAAAACGGAGGAAGAAGCAAAGAGGGCACTTGAGGAAAGTAAGGGAGATATAGCAGAGGCGATTCTAAAGCTTTCAGAGGAATAAACCTTATAGAAAATAAAGTGGCGTTATCCGTGATAAACCCGAAATTCAATAACTGCTTTTGCTGTGAAAAGGGTGCAAGAGAAGTCTCTCAGGCTTTTGATAGGTGCCATAACAACTGCTCTGGGCATAGCAACACTTGTGAAAATACTGATTATCTGACAATTTTAGGTAATCTCATACCAAAATTTTATAAATATAATTATCATTCCCGAGAACCACATTATCTCCTTTGATGGTAATATGGCAAAGAAAGAAACGTTGGAGGCAGTCAAAAAAACTCTCGAAGAATCAAAAAAGCTCGAGAGAAAATTCAAGCAAACAGTAGACGTAGTCATAAATCTAAAAAATGTAGATCTAAACAATCCAAAAAATCGTATAGAGGAAGAAATCATCCTTCCCAATGGTAGAGGAAAGGATGCAAAGATAGCTGTCTTTGCCGATGGTGAACTTGCTTTAAAGGCAAAAAAGGTTGCAGATCTGGTAATCAAACCAGAGGAGATCAACGATCTGTCTAAGGATAAAAAGAAGATGAAGAATATCGCCAATGACTACGATTTCTTTGTCGCTGAAGCACCGCTAATGCCAACTATAGGTAAAACATTGGGTGTTGTTTTAGGTCCAAGAGGTAAGATGCCAAAACCAATACCACCAACAGCAGACATAGGTGGAATAGTAAAGACTCTCAAGAAAACAGTAAAGGTAAGGTCAAAGGGAAAAAAGACATTTCATACTATTGCTGGAACCGAAGACATGGAGCCAGAGAAGATAGCTGAAAATGTTGATGCAATATTAAAGAGGCTGGAAGAAAAACTCGAGAGAGGGAGGCAGAACATAGCTTCTGTGTATGTAAAAACAACAATGGGACCATCAGCACGCGTTATATGAGGTATTGTCATGGCACATGTAGCTCAGTGGAAATATAGGGAAGTGGAGGAATTAGTCTCTATAATTACAAAATATCCAGTTTTAGGTATAGTTGAGATTGGGTCGATACCTGCCCCTCAATTACAGCAGATGCGTGAGAGTATAAGAGAGATTGGGGTTTTGAGGGTTGCAAGAAACAGGTTAATCAAGAGAGCACTGGAAGAGGCAAACAAAAAACTGGATGGCATTGCTCACCTCGGCGACACAATGCAGGGAGAAACTGCAATACTTGCTACCAATGTTAATCCCTTCAAACTCTTTAAACTTCTAAAGGAAACAAAGACAAATGCGCCTGCAAAGGGTGGAGAGATTGCACCACACGACATAGAAGTAAAGGCAGGAGAAACTCCCTTCAAACCAGGCCCAATAGTTGGAGAACTACAAAAGGCGGGTATACCGGCAGCTATAGAGGGAGGAAAGGTTGTAATAAAAAAGGACAAGGTTGTTGTACCTGGTGGTGAGAAAATATCGCCACAGCTTGCTCAGATGCTTACAAGATTAGAAATCTATCCAATAGAGATTGGCATGAAACTGCATGCGGTATATGAAGGCGGAGAGATATTCACTCCAGATGTACTTGACATAGATATGGACAAATTTATGTCAGATCTCACAAGGGCATATCAGGATGCCTTTGCACTGGCAGTATCTCAATCATGGATAACACCGCAAACAATCAAATCTCTCATAATAAAAGCTCAGAGAGAGGCCTTTGCAGTTGGGTTGGAGATCTCATATCCATCCAAGGATATCTTGGAACAGTTAATTTTAAAGGCACATGCCCAATCTAATGTCCTAGCATCAAGGTTAAAAAATACATAAAAGGAGGAAAAAAAGATGGAATATATCTATAGCGCAATGCTGCTTCATTCCGCAGGAAAGGAGATAACAGAAGATAATGTAAAGAAGGTTCTAACTGCAGCAGGTGTAAAAGTGGATGATGCAAGAGTAAAGGCTCTAATAGCATCTCTCGAAGGTGTAAACATAGAAGAGGTGCTCAAGAGTGCAACCACTGCTGTTGCGGCACCAGTAGCACAGGCACCTGCACAGGAAGAAAAACCAGCCGAGGAAAAGAAAGAAGAGAAGAAAGAAGAAAAGAAGGAAGAAGTTTCGGAAGAAGAAGCAGCAGCAGGTCTCAGTGCACTATTCGGTTAAAACCCCTTCTCCCTTCTTTTTAGGGGTTACATCCAGGCATCAAGTCCGGTCTGTTGCGTAGTTGAGAGATCAAAAATTCCAAAGGCACCCTTTATGTAATTCTCTATCATCCTCTTGTACCACTCTAAATCAATCTCGTTTAAATCTTTTATAAATTCTATTGGATACATGTAATCTATTGGCTTTACTCCACTCTTTGAAGGATTTTTTATACCTGGAAGAGGCCTTTTTGTTACAACAAATTTGAATTTTACCCTGGATTTTATCCTCTGTCCAATAAGCTTCTCCAAAGCCTCTGCTCTCCTTCCATAGGTGGTCATGTTACCATCCTTGGTTTTCTGGTATCTCTTGGCAGGTTGTACCGACTGAATAAGAGTGAGATCTTCGATATCTACGTTGGAAAGGTCTAATTTTCTAACAATTTCTTTTGTTTTTTCCTTTATAGTTGATTTGACCCGTCTCCTTGCTTCGCTTTCATCCTCCCATCGATGATTCTCTTTTAACACCTCTTTCATTATCTCCTCAAGGGCTTTTTTTGCGATATTTGCCTTTTCTGATCCTCTAAAATTATTTCCTTTTGTTATCATCTCAAATTTATTATCTCTTGCATCAAAAATAAGATAGTTTTTGTGCTTCACAAACATCATTGCATCATGCTTCTCTGGTTCAAGCTCAAAATCATGATAATTCAACCTCTTCTGCCATATACTATTACACTCGTTGACAGCTTCTATGGCCAAATCGGGTTTTGTAATCCAAGCTCTTTCATCTGGCTTTTCTGATAGACCTAAGGCTTCTGAAAGCTCTGGAACGTTTCCTATAGATTTGGAGCAAGCCATGTATATTCCGTCAGTATCTCCGTAAACAATACGGATATTCTTTTCCTTCAGCCGCCTCAGGGTATCTGATAGTATCTCCTGACCCTTCGTTGTAATTGCGGCAGCACCCCAGAGATTAAACTGCCTTCCGGATACTGTAGGTGCAGATAATATGCCATGAGTGCCAGCATTTCTCGCCCCCTTTATGCTCTGATAAATCATTTTCAACCTCTTTCTCTTCTCTGCATCTCTCTCTGTCTTCACCTCTCTTTTTATTTTTGCTATAACATTCATTATTCCAGTCATTGCACTGTTTACCACACCAGACCTCCTATCTATTTTTATTCCCACCATAACTCCAACATCTGCAAAATCTTCATCTTCTCCAATTTCTCTCCATACTACATCATAATGATCCAAAAATTCCTTAGGAAGGCGCTTTAGCCAAACCCAAGCATCGGGTTTTTCTTCTTTTTTTGCAAGCTTAACCACATCTGCACCAATGTTTAGAGCTTTTAGTATGGTGGGGTACATAGCCCCAACATCTGCAACAATGACATAGTACCATGGGATAAGATGAGAATTTGCATCCTTATCAGGTTTTATCGTCATACCGCCAGGCATGTGGTAGTTAAGTATCTCGTCACTATCTCTTGCAAACCTGTTGTATATGACCATTGGATATTCTACCCAGTCAGGCATCTCTTCGCCATACTTCAAAACACGTATTAGATCCTTAGAAATCTGTGCTTTTTTCTTCTTTGCCTCACTAACTATCTCCCTCTTTTTTATTCCCTCAGGAAACAGCCCCAATAGTGACTTTGACAGAGGAAGAACTCTTGCAATAGGCGGTATGATCTTTTTCTTCCTTGTTGCTCTGATCATTGCCATATGGTCCCACATGCCCACTGCACCAGATTCAAGCAGTAGTTCAAAGGGCATGCAGGTCGTAAATGCTAGAGGTAGAGCCTGCTCGAGGAGATGTAGTGTAACGCCACATTGCTCCATAACATCATGCCTGTTGTACAGCAGTGTTCTCTCATCAATCTTTATCTGGCTGGGTAGAAGATGAACCCTACCCTCTATGTGAATGCCGAGAAAGGGAGCTACAGATTTTAATCCAAAATCATCTAGATATGGGTAGAACTTTCTCACTCCAAGATAAGTATCAAAGGTGCTTGGATGAATATTGACTATCTCTGAACCAACTCCGAAGTGAAAGGATTTATCCTTTCTTGCATATTTTGTGAGGAAAAGTTTGAAAGTCTCCATCTGTTCCTTGGATAGATTCTCTCCATATTCTAAGACTATCTTTTCTATCCTACCATGCATCTGTCTGTTATCAAAACCCACTATGTTGTGTCCAGAGATTATGCTATGTTGTTCAACAAGTTTGCAGAATTTGAGAAGCGTATCGATTTCCTCATCTTTACTTCTGGCAACGAGCTGTATTATTTCACCATCTATCCAGTTGGAGGGCCAATCCTTTATCTCAAAACTGAATTCCTCCGTATCCAGATTCTTTTCAGATTCAACTGCTATGTCTATGGAGGTATAACCCAGAATATCTATAGGCAAGTCGGTTCTACCTTCCTCAAATTCCGTAGTTTCTATGTCGTAGACAAGAACCTTAAGATTCTTCTTTTTACCCTCTGTATCAAATACCCATGCTCTATCAGAAGCGGCAAAATCTATCAATGCCCTTTGATGATACGGAATATCGTGCTCTGCTGTGTACAGATTGTGATTAAAAAACAGATAATCACTAATTTCAGGAACAAGAAATGACCTCTTTGCATAAATACGAAAACCCTTCACCTTTTTTTCAAAATCCCAGAAACTGCGAAATTCCTCTACCTCTCCAATATCTGTTATGTGTTTCAAAGGAGTTTCTTCATTTCTCTTCCATGCATCTACAAGTTTTTTTCTTTCTACTTCAACATCTCTGTCTGATGGAGGAAATGCCAAAAAATGAGGCTTATGTATTTCTTCTAAACTCTGAGGTTTTTTTCCAAGAATGTACAAACTCTCGGGTGATATGCCAAGAACAGTCTCTCCCATGCATCTCTATCAATGCAGTTCCACTACTTAAACCTTCAATCTTTATAAAAAGAGGAAGTTATTTACTATCATGATCACAGAGATAGTTTACTCCCCAAGATTTCTAGAGCATGACCAAGAAATGCATCCTGAAAGGGCAACAAGATTAGAGGCAATAATGAGCGAAATCCAAAAATCTCCAATTATCAATAAACTAAAAATACAAGAGCCAGCTCCACTCGATGAGGAAACTATTTTTTCAGTACATTCCCACGAAATGGTAAATCTTGTTAAATCTCTGAGTGAAACAGGTGGCTGGATTGACTTTGATACCTATGTGTGCAAGGGTTCATACGAGATAGCAAGGCTTGCAGCTGGAGGAGTTACACAGCTAGCTATGGATGTATTATCAGATAAAGCGCAAAACGGATTCGCTCTTGTAAGACCCCCAGGACATCATGCAACTCATAATACATCCATGGGCTTCTGTCTCTTTAACAACGTTGCACTTGCAGCAAATGCCTTAGCAGGAGAAGGAAAAAAGGTGCTGATTTTTGACCATGATGTTCATCATGGAAATGGTACTCAAGAGATATTCTATGCAAGAAAGGATGTTCTCTATCAGTCTTTCCATCTGTCTCCTCACTATCCAGGTACAGGATCAATAGACGAAATAGGAGAAGGAGAGGGTAGAGGATACACTGTCAATGCTCCTCTACCAAGAGGTGCAGGAGATAAAACAATTTCTGCATTACTTGATGAAGTTTTCATACCCGTCGCAAAGCAGTTCAAACCAGATTTAATAATCGTATCCGCTGGCTTTGATTCTTATTACCTTGATCCACTTGGCGGATTAAAATTAACATTAGAAGGCTTTGCAGAAATAATAGAAAAGTTGCAGTCAGTTCAGTCAAAACTGCTATGTTCTTTAGAAGGAGGTTACAATCTTGAAATGCTTGGAAAACTGGTTTTAACAGAAATCAGAGTCATGCTCGGAGAAAAAACTTCTTATGGTGAGAAGGTAGATGAAATTGACGCGAGTGATACCATTAAAAAAATAAAAAAAATTGCTGGCGAATATTGGAATATTTAGCCAAATATCATTCCCATTCCGACTGCAGCGGAATCATCTTGGGATTTCATCTTTTCATTGATTTCCTGAGCCTCTTTTTCAGGAAGTCTTTTTACATCAATTTCTTTAAAAAGTTCTTCCGCTCTTTTTATACCCTCTTTGCTTCCCTCTATTTTAACGTAGGTCACTTCTTTATCTATATCCAGAGCTCCTGCGTCCCTTGTGGTTATGCTCTGCCTACTTACAATATCATCTCTTATGACCTGATCAATCTTTCCAATCTGATCCTTCTTAACCTCAAATATTGCATACTCCATAATATTTCACCGCCATCCCGTAATTACCCTAACTATTTAATCTTTACCTTGGATTTCCTTCTCTATCTATTTCACCCTTTCTTATTCTACTCGAGCTTATCGGCTTTCCATCTTTTGATAGAACAAATGGGATGCAAATAATTTGAAGGGGCTTTTTACCGAGCTTTTTTCTTTTTTCGTTAATTTCTTCTGCTGCAGGAAAAGTCTCATCAGAGACAACTATAGCATCAAAATTACCCGATATCGACGGTCCATATTTATCAAAGATTGGCTGAATTGTTGCTCTATCTACAAATCCTTTTCTCTCCAGATAGTCCATTAGCTCTTTCTTTCTTTTTTCAAAAGATAATACGCCATTTTTTTTACTATTCATTACTACGCCTATAAACACTCTGCCCTTTTCTCCGGCAACCTCAAAGGCCTTATCTATTAAAGCCCTATGTCCTCTATGCAATCTGTCAAAAGTTCCTCCTATACAAACCGATTTTTCCTTCATTGGGGAAACAACTAAAGGCATAAATATGTAGTTTTCTATTATACGAGCGATGGTGAGAAGAGCATTACTTATTTCATTGATTATGCTAGTAATGGTTGTTTTTACATTCATAGCGGTTAAGAGTGAGGGTAGAGATATATATGTAGATGACTCTTATGTATATCCAACTGGAGATGGAAGCGCTGACCACCCCTACCAGACCATACAGCATGCAATAGATGTTGCTGAAGATGGCGATACCATCTATGTTTTTCCAGGAACATATAATGAAACTCTGGTTATAAACAAAAAATTAACACTTCAGGGACTGGAAAAGGATAATACGACAATATGTAAAAATGATGGGCACAGATATACTATAGAGATTTCTGCAGATTATGTAACTCTTGAAGGTTTTACTATACACGATACTGGTGGTGGATGTAGAGTAGCCCTGATTTATGTAACATCAAATATTGTAATTATACAGAGGAATACCATAAATGGCAGTGCAAATGTGTGGGCGATCTATCTCGACTCTTCAAATGGAGATACGATAGGTAGTAACACCATAAATGGTAGCAAGGGTATATTTGCTGGTTCTTCATCTAATATCGCTCTTACAAATAATGAGATATCCAACTGCTATGAAGCTGCTCTGTATCTTCAAAATTCTGATAATGATATAATCTATGGAAACACTTTAACAAATAGCCCCTTTGGCATTTATGCAAAGAGTTGCAGTAATATCAATATCACAAATAATACCATAGAGTCAAATACTGATGGAATAGATATGCACCAGGGTAGTGAAAACCTCATCTATAAGAATGCAATAAATAACAATGCAAATGGTATAGATATAGACGCCCAAGGTGCAAATATTAAGAATAACACCATCGCTTATAATGGAATAGGAATACAACTTGGAGGAAGCACTTGCAAAATCTACGGAAATACAATAACCCATTCAACATCCTATGGCATATATGCAAGTGTGGGAAGCTCGGATAATACAATATATGAAAACCACTTTAGCAAAAATAACATAAATAATGCCATTGATAATGGAAACAATCAGTGGGATTCTGGGGCAATAGGGAATTATTGGGATGATTACAACGACGTAGACAGAAATCTTGATGGAAGAGGAGATTTTCCATATCATGTTCCAGGAGGAGGTATAGATAGATATCCAACAGGTAAGTTTCTTCAACCTCCAGATAAACCAACAGACCCTTCTCCAGAAGATGGTGCATCAAATGTTGGGCTGTCTCCAACGCTCAGTGTAAAAGTTTCTGATCCAGATAGCGATAGCCTAACGGTTTATTTCTACAAGGCAACAGATGATACCCTCATTGCAGAGAGACATGGCGTACCTAGTGGCGGGACAGCATCCTGTACATTTAACCTTCCCTTCAATACGGTTATGGCATGGTACGTTGTGGTGAACGATTCAAAACTCGAAGCAAAATCTGATCCATGGGTATTCACTACACTTCCGATTCCTCCTACAAACAGTAAACCCACAGCGGATCCAGGAGGTCCCTACACGGGAAAGGCAAATGTTGCAATACATTTTGATGGTACAAACTCCAATGATCCAGATGGTACCATAACATTCTATAGATGGAACTTTGGCGATGGAAGCGGAGAGATACTTGATCCCACTCCAACACATATCTATACACAGAATGGTACATACACCGTTACTCTGACGGTTATAGATAATGATGGTACAAGTGATACAGAAGTTACAACTGCTACGATAGGAGGAGAACAACCCAATCAGGCACCAAAGGCAGTGGTGGGAGGTCCATACTCTGGTAAGGTGAACGAGGTAATTACCTTTGATGGCTCTGCAAGCTATGATTTAGATGGCAACATAGAGAGCTATTTCTGGAACTTTGGTGATGGCGAAACTGCAAGCGGAGCAACGGTAACGCACAGTTATTCAAAGGCTGATACATACACGGTAACTCTAACAGTAACAGATGATGATGGAGCGACAGATAGCTCAACAACCTTCGTTACCATAACGGAAGAGAAAAAAACACCAGGTTTTGAGGTAATTATTTTCATATTGGCAATTACAGCTCTTATAGCAATTTCAAGAAGAAGGATGTAGAGCCGGCGGAGGGATTTGAACCCCCGACCTGCTGATACCTTGAAACCCCTTTCTTTCAAAGAAAGGTGTTTTATCCCCAAAGAAGAGAGTCTCTTTCCCTTCTTTTTGGGATAAAACCCTTTTCCAAAGGGTTTATACAAGTCAGCCGCTCTTCCAGCTAAGCTACGCCGGCTTTGTTTTAACCCTGATATCAAAACAGGTATAAAACTCTCTCGGCGCATAGGTTTTAATCTTTCTTATACCAGTAATCTCAATCTCCCTGCCAGTGTTCATTGCTTTTTCTCTGAGTAGCTGTATACGATTTTTAATCTCATCTTCTTTCAGTACATCATAGTAATGGATAGTACAATTATTTTTGGCTATAAGCAAAGAATCGATAAAAAATTCATATGCAAGGAAGGGAAGATTCATTATAATCCTGTCAGCTTTTGTACCATTCTCAGCAAGATTTTTAGTAACCTCTCTGGCATCACCGTGTAATATTTCCACTTTGTCAAGTACCTTGTTCTGTACCACATTCTTCTTTGCAAGCTCTATAGCCTTGGGATTCTTATCTATTGCATAAACAATCTTTGGCGAACCAAATCTTGCCAACATTATGGAGAAAGGGGCCACACCTGCGAACATATCTATGATGATCTCGCCTTTTTTGACAAGGTTTGCAATTCTGTATCTCTCTCCAGCAAGTCTTGGAGAGAAAAAGACATCTTTAACATCTACATAAAATCTTAAACCATACTCTTTATGTAACGTTTCTGTTCTGTTTTCACCAGCGATTATCTCTATGTCTCTTGTTCTGTACTCTCCCTTCACGGGTTTACTGAGGCATACGACCTTTATATTACTATTAACTTCAAGAATTGCATTACCTATTTTCTTCTTGTACTGCAATAATTCTTCGGGCAACTTGATAAGAGCAATATCTCCCACTATGTCATAGGAAGTGGGAAGAAGAGGTAACAGTTCTTCGGGCAGATCAACAATTTCTTTGTAGGACCTTGGTTTAATCCTCCTTTCCTCAAAATCTCTCTCTACTAACTCAAAACCCTTGATAACTCTTTTTACAGGAAGATAAACAAAGTTTTTTTCTCTTTTTGGCAACAATAGGGAATTTAGTAACCCCTTCAATTTTCTCATGGTTTCTTCACAATCGGATTTGAGAACTCTAATAGCAAGAGATTTCATTGATATAGTATAAATCTAGAATATAATAAAATATAGTCCCGCCTCCCGGATTTGAACCGGGGACCTGTCGGTTTCCGCGGTAGGGGTCTACAGCCGACCGCTCCAGCCAGACTGAGCTAAGGCGGGCTCAAGGAGAATATTCATAGTCATATTTTAAAGTTTCAGCAAATTTATTAACCCTTTCTTTATAGGTGTAAGTGGTGTTAGCCTATTGAGTAGTGGAATAAAGAGATTGATATTGGATGTGCTGAAACCACATGTACCTTCGATAGTGGAGTTTGCAGAGAGATTGGCAGAGATTGAGGGTATATCTGGAGTAAATATCTCTCTACAGGAAGTTGACAAGGATACAGATAGTGTTAAGATAACGATAGAGGGCGAGGATATAGATTACAACAAAGTTGAGAAAGTTGTAGAGGAATGCGGTGCCGTTATACACTCAATAGATGGGGTTTCTGCAGGTACGAAAATCGTAGAAGAAATAAGCACTCCACAGGATAGGTAATATCAAGTCAACTACTATAACATCAATTATAGTAACTATATGGCCAAATGGCAAATAATAACAAGCCGCTCTAAATTTTATTCGAACCTAAAACGGACAAAGGAGTAAGGGTACAGGAGGTAACTCCTTATCTTCTCCTTATTTTAAGGAAGACAAAATCGCAACCTTTATAAAGAAGGTAGCCATTTACGATGGAGAGGTCTGGTGAGGACACGAGAGTGAAGGTTCGTAAAGTATTTAACCATCTTTAGGCATATCGGGCGAGCCTTCACGTTTGATCCACGGTGTGGATCACTCGTGTAGGATGGACTAAAAATAAGAGGAGAGAGTAGGATAAAAAATTAAGGAGGGAAAAAGAAGATGAGTAAAGAAATAAGAAGCAAGACGCTGGCAATAT
>CAYUOG010000004.1:0-13160 GCA_964446335.1 uncultured Thermoplasmatales archaeon | reverse complement strand
ACTCGAATCCTCTAAGAATACCTGCAATAAAAACAAAAATTGCAAAGATTATCTTTAATACCTGTCCACTGAAAAGATGTGAGTAATACCCGCCAAAGAATGCCATTATGTCCGTTGGAGGATCTAGTATAAGAGCAAGTTTCCAATCAATATATCTTTCTCCGTGAAATACGATCAGAGTTACCAGAGCTGCTACAATAATAAGAAGTTGACTAGTAGTTGCAGCTACATGCATTGATATTCCTGATACGACTAGTATAGGAACGTAGAGATTGCCACCGCCTTTACCAGTCATAGACATAAATACTGCTGTAGCAAATACAAGAGATACTGTAAGGACGAATAGTAACATCTCAATCTCGTCATTCGAATAGAGAATATCTCCCTGAAAAAGATTTTCTTTTTGTTCTTTTACGCATCGGTAGAAGAATAGATAAGCATGTAAATTATTCTACCAAATGACTTCTTACATCTCGATGGTGATAGTATCCAAAGAAAGTTGCTCAACCTAAAGTACGAATACATACAGCGTTTTATTCCTTCTGGCTCTTTAATCTTGGATGTTGGATGTGGAGAGGGAGAGTTTCTATCATTATTGAAAAATAAATATAAAGTTGTGGGCATAGATTTGAAAAAGTCGGGAAAGAGGGATTTTGAGTATATAGTAATGGATGCACATTGCTTAGCTTTTAAAAACTCTGTTTTTGATGCTGTTATTCTCTCAGATATGCTTGAGCATGCTGAAAATCCGTTTGAAATAATAAAGGAGGTAGGGAGAATTTTAAAAGATAATGGCATAGTATTTTTCTCCACAGTCAATAAAAATCCCTTTCTCTATCCATTACTTAAAATCCTTGATCTCGTTTATTCTCAAAAAAATTGGCTACCTCATAGATATTCTCAGCTTCTATCTCCTTCAAAGCTGCACAGGATGTTCAGTGAGATAAATATGAAAAAATTAGACATGAACGGAGTGATAGTTGGAGTAAGAAGAGCAAGAACGATTAATAGAGTAGGATTGTATTACATTGGAGTCTATAAGAAATAGGTGTTAAGATGGTAGGATGGTTAGAGAAGCTTAAAGTTCTCTTAAAGATGGCAAAAACAAATAGAAGATTTAATCAGGATGTCTCTTTAAAAGAGTTCGTAAGAAGAACCTTTCTCATGTATCCATTTTTCAGCAAAGAGAAGATTGTAAAGCATAACGATGAATATGTTTTCTCTACTTTTATGCCACCTTTTCCAAGTAAAGCCTTTGATAATATGCTTATTGCAACGAAAACTACTATTGATTTTTTGAAGGGAACTGCACCTATGCCTGTGCCAATTTCAGTTTACTTCTCACTCACTAATAAATGTATGTGCAATTGTTATTTTTGCAGCAACGCTCTTAACACAGGGCAGGAGCTAGAGACTAGAGATACCATAGAAGTGATAAAACAGCTACAGGACTTTGGAGTTTCAATCATAGGTTTTACTGGGGGAGAACCTTTGCTTAGAAAAGATCTTGCTCAAATTATTGCTTCTGTTGATGAAAGATCTGCAACCCTTCTTTTTACAACTGGTATAGGTTTTACAAAAGATGTGGCACGTTCATTGAAAGATGCTGGACTATTCAGCATAGTAGTAAGTTTGGATCATTATAGGAAAGAAGAACACAACAGGATAAAGGGACATAGTAAAGCCTTTGATTCAGCCCTAGCAGCGATAGACTACTCAAATAAAGTGGGTCTCTACGTTACCACAAATACAATCCCATCTATAGAGATGATAAGGAATGGAGATATCTGGGAATTTCTGCATTTTGCAGAGTCTATTGGTGTGGATGAGGTACGCATTCTAGATCCTATACCAACTGGTGCGATGCTGGGCAAACCTATTTTCACAGAAGAAGACATAGCCTTACTCAAAAAATTACATGTAGAGAGTAACAGAAGGAAGGATATACCCCGGGTATCTGTACTCTCATATTTCGAGGGGAGAGAAATAACTGGATGTGGGGCAGGAGGAATAAGACATATGTACGTAGATGCCTCTGGGAATCTCCATCCATGCGATATGGTTCCTCTCTCTTTTGGTAATATTCTGGAAGATGGTCTCATAAACTGTATGGAGCGCATGGCAAAAGCATTTCCATTACCCCATGAGGAGTGTTTTATGAGAAGGTACAGCAAAGAAGTTGCAGACTTTATGAAAAGTAATGATACCAAAGATATTGAAAAGATAATATCCTTTTGCTCATCATTGAAGGATGAAAGACTGTCAAAGTTTTTTGAGAGGATGATGTAAGGTATGGTGGTTAAACTTCTGCTTAGAGCTGCAAAATTGCATCTATTGCGTGAGTATATTTCACAAGAGGAACTTGCAGAGGATTACGATGCTGTTTCTTTTACATACAACGAAACTTTCAGGAAAGGCATGATGCCATATACAGAAAAGCTTATCGAGAAGTTGGAGATCAATGGCAAAGAAAGGATTATAGATGCGGGTTGTGGAACAGGTGCGATTACAGAAACAATAAAAGGGAAATGGAAAAATGCAAACATAATATGTGTTGATATAAGTGAAGAAATGCTCAAGAAAATGCAAAAAATAGACGGTGTGGAGGTATATAAAAAGGATGTGATAGAGTTTTTAAAAAATATGGATGCGAAAAGCGTTGATATTATCGTTGCAGCATGGTCTTTAAGTTATGTACCGCATAGGCCCTTTCTTGAAGAGACATCAAGAGTTTTAAAGAAAGGAGGAAGAATAGGAATAATAGTGAACAAGAAAGATACCCTTCGCGAGACAAGAAAGTGCATTATTACATCACTTCGTGAAGAGCCGAAAATGCTAAAGAAATTGATGAGGGTATATTTACCAAAAGATGCAGCAAGCATGGCGAAACTGTTAGATAGATGTGGTTTTGAAACTACTTTCATGGAGGATTGTGAGAAAAGATTCGAGTTTGGTAGTAGCAAAGAAGCAGTAGAGTTTGTTTTCTCGACCGGTGCGCTCGCTGGTTTCATGAGGTCATTTGATAAAAAGCTCAAAGAGAGGCTTGTCGATAGGCATCCTCCACATGTTGTTCATAGATTTTGCATAGTTGTGGGTAAGAAACTCCATTAAATCTGAAGCTGAAAGACTCTCCGGCATTTCAACTAAGACCAACACATAAACTATTTATATAAGAATTATTATTTGGGTATCCCTGTCCCCTCCCATGATGACGCAAACTAAGCATGTTAGAATGGGATATATCAAGCCGATTGAGTGGGCTATGGGTATTGGGCCTGTAGCTCAGCTAGGTAGAGCATCTGGCTTTTAACCAGGTGGCCAAGGGTTCGAATCCCTTCAGGCCCGCTATAAAAGGACGGGGGAAAGAGGACTCATCCATGACAAAGAAAAGGTTTAACATCCTCGAACATGAGCTGGTTCCAGAACATGTAGTTTTATCTAAAGAAGAAGGTGAAAGAGTTTTAAAGATGTATAACATAGAGGCACAGCATCTTCCAAAGATTCTTACCTCTGATCCTGTAGTAAAGGCGATAGGTGCAAAGAAAGGGGACATAATAAAAGTAATAAGAAAAAGTAAAACTGCAGAAAAGGCTATCGCTTACAGGATTGTTGTGGAGGAAAGTGGTGCCGTCTTAAAGAGTAGAAAATCTTGAAATTAAAAAAGATTAAAGGTGTTTGTGATGAGAGAGCTTGTTGATGCTTTTTATAGGGAAAGGAGTATTGTAAATCACCAGATTGCCTCATATAATGATTTTTTGAACAGGAGATTGCAGCGTATTGTAGACACAACCGTGATTGGAGAGGCTGAAGAGGAGGGGGCTACAGAGAGAGGTTATGTTTATCCAGAGATAGAAGGATATAAGATCAAACTTGGAAAAATATCTGTTGGCAGACCAGAGGTGAAAGAGGCGGATGGTTCCGTAAGAGAACTTATGCCCATGGAGGCTAGATTGAGGGATCTGGACTATGAGGCGCCTCTATATCTGGAATTTATTCCAATAAAGGACGGAGTAGAGTATGAGCCCGAAGTAGTTAAGATAGGCGAGTTACCTATAATGGTAAAATCCCTAGCCTGTAACATATCAAAAGGAGCATTTGAGGAGAGAGAGGGAAGAAAACTCACTGATGAGGAATACATAGAACTTTTAAGGAAAGTACAAGAAGATCCTCTTGATCCCGGTGGATACTTCATAAGTAACGGTACAGAGAGAGTTTTGATTACTGTAGAAGATCTTGCACCTAACAGAGTGCTGGTTGAGAAGGATACTCAATATGGAAGCGAGATAGAGGTAGCAAAGATCTTCTCACAGAAAGAGGGATACAGGGCTCTTACTGTTGTGGAAAAAAGAAAAGATGGTATACTTATGGTTTCCCTCCCAACAACCTATGGGCAGATACCTCTCATAGTATTGCTCAAAGCTCTGGGTATGGAAAATGATGAGGAGATACTTAACGTCATGGCAATGAATCCGCAGCTTGAACCCTTTATCCTTGCAAACATAGAAGAATGCACCAATGAGTATGGCATAACAACTAAAGATGAAGCCATAGCATATCTTGGAAAGAAGTTTGCAGGTGGTCAGGCTAAAGAGTACAGGATAAAACGTGTTGAGAGTATTATGGACAAAAATCTACTGCCTCATCTTGGAAACGATCCAGTCGATAGAATAACAAAGGCTGTTTTTATGGCAAGGATGGGGATGAGGGTTCTCGAACTTGCACTTGGCTTAAGAGAACCAGATGATAAGGATCATTATGCAAACAAACGATTGAAACTGGCTGGAGATCTAATGGAGGATCTCGTTAGAGTCGCCTTTACTGCTCTATGTAAGGATCTAAAATATCAGATAGAAAGGGTGCATGCGAAGGGTAAGGATATAAGGATAGGGTCTTGTTTGAGATCGGATGTGCTTACGCAAAGATTACATCATGCCCTTGCTACAGGAAATTGGGTTGGTGGGAGAGCTGGTATATCACAACTTCTTGATAGAACGAGTAATATTACTAGCATAAGTCATTTGAGGAGGGTAACCTCTCCACTAACACGATCTCAACCGCACTTTGAAGCTAGAGATTTACATTCTACACAGTGGGGAAGACTCTGTCCAAATGAAACCCCTGAGGGACCAAATTGTGGTCTGGTAAAAAATCTTGCTCTGACTGTAGAGATATCTGAGGGATATGAAGAAGAAAACGTTGAGAAGGTTCTCAAAGACCTTGGACTGGAAGAAGTGTCCAAAGAGGCAAAGGGCGCCCGTGTCTATCTCAATGGAGATCTAATTGGAATGCATCCAGACGGGCAAGAATTGGTAAAACAGTTAAGGGATAGAAGAAGAAAGGGACTTCTCCATCATGAAGTAAACGTATGTTACTATGATGATGCAAATGATGTAGTTATAAACAGTGATTGTGGTAGATTGAGAAGACCTCTTCTGGTCGTTGAAAACGGTCGTTTACTTCTAACAAAACAGTATCTTGAAGACCTTAAGAGTGGCAAGAAGGTATGGAGTGATTTGATAAGAGATGGTATTGTAGAGTATCTAGATGCAGAAGAAGAAGAAAACGCTCTAATAGCTCTTAATGAGGAGGATCTAACCCCAGAGCATACCCACATGGAAATAGATCCAATGTGTATACTTGGTGTAAGCTCTTCTCTGGTTCCATATCCTGAACACAACTCTTCTCCAAGAATTACAATGGGTGCAGGTATGGGCAAACAAGCTCTGGGATTTGGTACTGCCAATTACAGGATAAGACCAGACACTAGAGAGCATCTGCTTCACTACCCGCAGGTACCTCTGGTGCAGACTCATCCATCCAAGTATGTAAACTTCTTGAATAGACCAGCGGGTCAGAATTTTGTCGTAGCCATAGTATCATACAAGGGTTACAACATGGAAGATGCTCTTGTTTTGAACAAGGCAAGTGTGGATAGAGGACTTGGAAGGAGTACCTTCTTTAGAACCTACAGCGCTGAAGAGAAGAGATATCCAGGAGGACAGGAGGATCATTTTGAGATACCGGATCCCGATTGCAGAGGTGTTAGAAGCGAAGATGCCTATGCAAATCTTGATGAGGATGGATTGATTTCTCCAGAATGTGATGTTGGAAGCGATGATGTACTTATTGGTAAAACATCACCTCCGAGATTTCTAGAAGAACCAACTGATTTTCTTACCCCACAGAAGAGGAGAGAGACTTCTGTTACTGTAGAGCATGGTGAGAAAGGTATAGTTGATAAGGTCATGCTCTCTGAATCTGTAAATGGCTCAAGGATGGTAAAGATAAAGGTTAGAGATGAGAGGATACCAGAGTATGGAGACAAGTTTGCATCAAAGCATGGACAGAAGGGAGTTATAGGCTACATAGCTCCACAGGAAGATCTTCCCTTCAATGAAGAGGGTATCTCTCCTGATCTGATAATAAATCCACATGCAATTCCAAGCAGGATGACAGTTGCTCATGTGCTTGAGATGATAGGTGGGAAGGTAGGCGCATTGGAGGGTAGATTTATAGATGGTACTGCCTTCAGTGGAGAACCAGAGGAAGTATTAAGAAGTCTTTTGGCCAAAAATGGCTTCAAACATACTGGAAAAGAAGTACTCTACAACGGTGAAACAGGCAAAGCCTTTGAATGCGATATCTTTGTTGGAGTCATATACTATCAGAAATTACACCACATGGTTGCTGGAAAGATGCATGCCCGCTCGAGGGGACCTGTACAGATTCTTACCAGACAACCTACAGAAGGAAGGTCCAGAGAGGGTGGATTGAGATTTGGAGAAATGGAAAGAGATTGTCTTATAGGTCATGGTGCATCCATGGTGATAAAGGACAGACTGCTGGATGAATCTGACCTGACTACTAAATATGTTTGTAACAACTGCGGCCACATAGCTCTGGTTGATAGGCACGGAAGGTTAAGATGTCCAGTTTGTGGGGACAAAGCTGAGATATATCCAATAGATATGAGCTATGCCTTTAAGCTTCTCATCGATGAGTTGAAATCCTTGGTTATAGCACCCAGAATAAGATTGGAATCTTTGGTGTGAGGTAATAAAATGATTGACACAGGTATAACCAAAAAGATAGGACGAATAGAGTTTACTCTTCTATCTCCAACCGAAATAAGAAAGATGAGTGCCACCAAGGTTATAACTGCAGATACCTACGATGATGATGGTTTTCCCATTCCAATGGGTCTTATGGATCCAAGAATGGGAGTGATTGAGCCCGGATTGAGATGCAAAACCTGTGGGTTGAGGGTTGGAGAAAATGGATGCCCAGGTCATTTTGGACATATAGATTTAGCAATGCCTGTGATTCACGTTGGTTTTGTAAAGGATATCAGAGATTGTCTGAGAACAACCTGTAGAAGCTGTGGAAGAATACTTCTCCCAGATGAGGAGATAGAAAAATATAGGAAGCTGAGAGAGAGATACATAAAGGAAGGAAGGGACCCTTCTTTAATTCTTAAAGCAATCATAAACGATTGCAAAGCCGTAGACAAGTGTCCAAGGTGCGGAAGGGAGGTTGGCAAGATAGAACTGGATAAACCAACAACCTTCAGGGAAAATGGCAAGAAGCTTACTCCCGCTGAAGTGAGAGAATGGCTGGAAAAGATACCTGATGAAGATCTTCCTCTTTTAGATATTGACCCAAAAGCAGCTAGACCAGAGTGGATGGTTCTAACCGTACTTCCTGTTCCTCCAGTAACTGTAAGACCTTCTGTAACACTTGAAACCGGTGAGAGAAGTGAGGATGATCTAACCCACAAACTTGTGGATGTAATAAGGATTAATCAGAGGTTACAGGAGAATAGGGATGCTGGTGCCCCTCAGCTCATAGTTGAAGACCTATGGGAACTTCTGCAATATCATGTTACCACCTATCTGGATAACCAAACCTCAGGTATTCCCCCTGCAAGACATAGATCAGGAAGACCATTGAAAACATTGGCACAAAGATTGAAGGGAAAGGAGGGGAGGTTTAGAAGTAATCTGTCTGGTAAGAGAGTGAACTTTTCTGCGAGAACTGTTATCTCGCCTGATCCAAACCTCAGCATAAACGAGGTGGGTGTTCCCATAGCAATGGCAAGAGAGCTGACTGTCCCGGTGAAGGTTACAGCCCATAATCTCAACTGGTGCAAGATGATGGTGAAGCGCGGTCCATCACCATTAACCGAGGATGGAAAATACCTGCCTGGAGTGAATTACATACTTAGACAAAGAAACGGCATGAAACAGAGGATAAAAGTTACAGAAAAGAATGCAAACGATGTGGCTGAAAAACTTGAACCTGGAATGACAATTGAAAGACAACTTATGGATGGAGACATAGTGTTGTTCAACCGACAGCCCTCTCTGCATAGAATGTCAATGATGGCACACAAGGTTAGGGTCGTTCCATATAAGACATTTAGATTTAATTTGAGTGTATGCCCTCCATACAATGCTGATTTTGATGGAGATGAGATGAATCTCCATGTTTTGCAGGGAGAGGAAGCGAGAGCAGAGGCAGAAATTCTGCTTAAGGTTCAGGAACACATACTTTCGCCAAGATTTGGTGGACCGATAATAGGTGCGATTCACGACCATATAACTGGCTGTTTCCTACTAACCTTTGGAGATAGAAAAGTGCCTGTTGATGATGCTT
This sequence comes from uncultured Thermoplasmatales archaeon, assembly GCA_964446335.1. Lineage (GTDB taxonomy): Archaea > Thermoplasmatota > E2 > DHVEG-1 > B18-G2 > CAYUOG01. The sequence continues at coordinate 4,505 of CAYUOG010000004.1, read as the reverse complement.
TTCAGATTCTATCAAATGTGATGGACAAGGAGAGTCTACCAAAGATACACGAAGAAGATGGAAAAAGGTTCGTCTATGGTAGAGATATCTTCAGTTCCATATTGCCAAAAGATCTAACTTTATCATTCCCGGCTAAAGTATGTTCCCATCCCCCACTTGATGATCCAAGAAAATGTCCGACAAAAAGCTGTGTTATAATAGAAAAAGGTGTGCTGAAACAGGGTGTTATAGATGAAAATGCAATAGGTTCTTTTAAGGGAGCTATACTTGATAGAATAATTAGAGACTATGGAACAGAGAGAGGCAGGAAATTCGTAGATCAGGTAACGAGATTAAGCATCGCAGCGATCTCCACCTTTGGTTTTACAGTGGGTATAGATGATGAAGATATTCCCCTAGAAGCAAAAAGAAGAATAGAGGAGAGATTTGAAAAGGCGAGAGCAAAGATAGATCAACTTATCGAAGCATATAACAAGGGAGAACTTGAGCCACTTCCTGGACGTAGCTTGGAGGAGACCTTAGAGATGGAGATAATGAGAGAGACGGGTAGAACAAGAGACATGGCTGGAGAGATAGCAGGAGAACATTTGGGTCTAGAGAATAGTGCCGTTATAATGGCAAAATCTGGTGCAAGAGGTTCCATGCTTAACCTCTCTCAGATGGCTGGTTGTGTAGGACAGCAGGCAGTTAGAGGAGAACGTATCCACAGAGGTTACAGAAACAGAACGCTACCGCATTTCAAAAGAGGAGATTTAGGTGCAGATGCAAGAGGTTTTGTATCGTCCAGCTACAAGAAAGGATTGAATCCCACTGAATACTTCTTCCATTCCATGGGAGGTAGAGAAGGTCTTGTAGATACAGCTGTGAGAACGTCAAGGAGTGGTTACATGCAGAGAAGACTGATAAATGCCCTTGAGAACCTTGTTGTGGAGGGAGATCTAACGGTAAGAGATACGGATGGGGAGATAGTACAATTTGTATATGGAGAAGACGGTATTGATCCGACAAGAAGTCTCGGTGGAAGAGCGATAGATGTAAAGAGGATTATCAGTGAGGTAAAGGGTGGTGAATAGGGATGGCAAAGAAAAAGGAAATTACAGTTGATGATGTGGTAAAAGAGATGGAGAAGATTTTGAAGAAGAAAGACTATTTTATTCCCTATCTGGTTTTAAAGGAGCTTGCAGAGAAAGCTATTGAAGAGGGATTAACAGATAAGCTTGGGCTTTTAATAGATAAAACCATTGAACAGTATGAGAAAGGAAAGATTGATGCAGCCGAGGCATGTGGTATAGTAGCTGCCCAGAGTATAGGAGAGCCTGGAACGCAGATGACCATGAGAACCTTCCACTATGCTGGAGTGGCAGAGATTAACGTTACTCTTGGTTTACCAAGATTAATAGAGATAGTGGATGCAAGATCTACACCCTCTACACCAATGATGACTGTGTATCTTGAAGGTGCTTACAAGGTTAATTCAGATATGGCAAAGAAGGTAGCAAATCAGATAGAGATAACGAGACTTCATGATATAGCATCTATAAATATAGACGTTGAGAATCTTGTCATCTTCGTTGAGCTTGATGATAAAGCTATGGAAAGAAAGGATATTAGCAAGGACGATGTCATTGAACGGATAAAAAAATTGAAAAAGATAGATGTAAAGGAAATTGGTAAGGACTTAAGAATAGAACTTGAAGATGTTGGTTATAAGAATTTACTTCTAACTGCAGAGAATTTGAAGAAGTTGAAGATAAAGGGGATAGATGGAATAGAGAGGGTTATAATAAGGAGAGAGCCCGAGGAGGGTTATGTAATATATACAGAGGGGAGTAATCTTGAAGAGGTTTTGAACATAGAGGGAGTTGATGGTAAAAGAACAACAACCAATGACATACAATCTGTTGCGAGAGTTCTTGGAATAGAAGCTGCAAGAAACATGATAATAAATGAAGCTTACAATACTCTGATGGAGCAGGGATTACATGTTGACATTAGACACATCATGCTGGTTGCAGACACCATGACTGTAGATGGTACTGTGAGAGCTATAGGCAGACATGGAGTCAGCGGAGAGAAAAGTTCTGTTTTATCAAGGGCTGCCTTTGAGATAACAGTTAATCATCTATTAAGAGCAAGTAAAAGAGGAGAGGTTGACAGGCTTGGAGGTGTAGCTGAAAACATTATCGTGGGACAACCCATAAAAGTTGGAACTGGTGCAGTAAAACTTGTTATGGGTGCTCCAAGTAAAGGGAGGAAATAATCATGGTAGATGTAGAGAGAGCAATGAAATCTGTTATGAAAGAGGGCAAGGTTGTAATAGGGGTCAAAGAAACCCGAGAAGCGTTAAATAAAGGAAAGGCTAAGATGGTTGTATTTGCAAAGAACTGTCCTTTCAAGGAAGAGTTGCTAAAGATTCTAAAGGAAAAAGGAATAGGATTCTACGAATATCAGGGCATGGGCATTGATTTAGGCTATGCCTGTGGTAAGCCTTTTGCTATATCAACCTTTGCGGTAATAGATGCAGGCAACTCAAACATACTAAAGTTGGTCAAGTAAGATGGGAGAAATCACCTTATCCAATGAGGAGATGCAAAAAATAAGGATTGCCAGCGATGTTACAAAGGTAGATGTAGTTGACTGTGTAGAAACTGAGGATAAGATTATTTTTGTTCTAAAAAAAGGTTTTATCATTTTTGCACTTGGAAGAAATGCAAGGAATGTTGATACTCTCAGAAAATTTTTCAAAAAGAACGTGAGATTTGTTGAACTAGATGACGATGAAGAAAAATTCATAATTAATCTCTTTAAACCATTCAAAATTGAATCAATTACTATAGAAAAGGTTGGAAAAAGAAACGTAGCAAAGGTAGAGGTTAATTCAAGAGATAAATCAAAGGTTATAGGAAAAAACGGAAGAAACATCAACGCAATAAGAGAGCTTGCAAAACGTCATTCTTCTGTTGATGATGTTCAGATTTTGTAAAAGTTTTTAATAAAAGTCAATTATTCGGTATCTGTGCGGATACCAGAACATCCTATTTTAGAATTCAAGAAGGGGAGGAAAATATCGTTCCTGTTCAATGGAAGGAAGTTTTTTGGTTTTGAAGGAGATACTATATCCTCCGCATTACTTGCAAACGGCATATATGTGTTTTCAAAAAGTCTTAGGTATAAAAATCCCAGAGGTTTTTTCTGTGGCATAGGGAAATGCTCCTCATGTCTGATGAATGTAAACGGCATACCAAATGTAAGGACATGTATCACTCCGCTGGAAGAGGGAATGGACATAAAGATGCAAGAAGGATTTGCTGATATTCCAAATATTAGATTTGAGGGATTTAAGAGAAAAAGAATTTCTACAGATATACTTATAATAGGGGCAGGACCTGCTGGTTTGTGTGCTGCGCTTGAGGGGGCGGAACAAAACGCTAAGATTCTACTGGCTGATGAAAACCCAAAACTTGGTGGGCAACTGATTAAACAGACCCATAAATTCTTTGGATCAAGAGAGGAAAAAGCTGGTACGAGAGGTATTGAAATCGCAGAGCAACTAACAGAGAATGTAAAGAGGAAGAAAAACATCGAAATATTCTCCCAATCAACTGTGTTTGGATACTACGAGGATGGAAATGAGCATGTATTTGGTCTTGCCAAAAGATATAATGGATACAAAGAGGAAATATATGAGGTAAGATGTAAAAGCGCAATATTTGCCTGCGGTGCCATGGAAAATATGCTTGTTTTTCCAGGAAATGACCTTCCTGGAGTGTATGGAGCAGGCGGAGTTCAAACCCTAATGAATGTGCATGGCGTAAAGCCTGGAAAGAGAGTGCTGATGGTTGGTTCTGGGAATGTGGGGCTGATAGTATCATACCAGTTATTACAGGCAGGTGTTGAGGTTGCTGCCATTATAGAAGCTTTACCAAAGATTGGTGGGTACCATGTACATGCCGCAAAGGTGAGGAGGAGCGGTGTTCCTATATTAACGTCACATACAATAATCGAGGCAGAGGGAAAAGATAGAGTTGAGAAAGCAAAGATTGCAAAGCTTGATGAGAACTGGAATGTTATTCCAGGTAGTGAAAAAGAGATCAAATGCGATACCATATGCCTGGCTGTTGGTTTGACTCCCTCTATACGTTTACTCGCTCAAACTGGTGCAGATGTAAGATTTATAGCTGAAGCAGGTGGCTACGTTGCGTTACATAACAAATACATGGAAACAAGTATAAAGGGAATCTATGTTGCTGGGGATGCTTCTGGCATAGAGGAAGCCTCTACAGCTATGCTTGAGGGAAGGATAGCAGGGCTATCTGCTGCACATTTTGTGAAAAACAGAGAGGTTGAAGATAAAAAAATCAAACCATATCTTGATGGACTTGATAGATTAAGATCCGGAGATTTTGGAATAAGAGGAAGAAAGGCAAAGGAAAAAATACTTTCCATCATGGAGAAAGAATATGGAAGAGTATAAGAGAACAGGTGTGCTTTCAATAAAAGATTTA
>CAYUOG010000003.1:0-14915 GCA_964446335.1 uncultured Thermoplasmatales archaeon | reverse complement strand
TGTAGCTCGATGTTAAATCTACAATCCTATATGGGTGGTGAAACTGTTGGTGTCTGGTAATATCTCCAAAATTTTATATACAGATTTCTGTTAATAGATATAAAGAGGGATGCACCAGGTGTTGCAAACTATAGGATGTTATGCTCTGCCATTTGTTGAGGAGGGGTAGATCTGTATCTGAAAGAGATCCATATGGAAAACTTCAAATCATTTGGCAAGAAGGTAGTGGTTCCTTTCTTTCCTGGATTTACTGCCATAACTGGTCCAAATGGTTCTGGAAAGAGTAATATCGGAGATGCAATAAGATTTGTCCTTGGACCAAAGAGTTCAAAGGTCATAAGGGCAGAAAGGCTTACCGATTTGATATTCAACGGCGGGAAGGATAAAAAGAAAGCTGCAAAGTACTGTACAGTCTCTCTGGTTTTTGACAATAGCGATAGAAAATTACCCATAGATTCAGATACTGTTACTTTAACTCGTACAGTAAAGAGAGCACCTCTCAAAAACAATCCAGATAATTATTATAGTTATTTTTATATTAATGGTAAATCAGCATCTCTCTCAGATTTTGAAAACATATTGACGCATGCACGGATATCTGGAGAGGGCTATAATCTTGTTAGACAGGGAGATGTAACTTCTCTTGTAGAGATGGGACCTGTTGAGAGAAGGAAGATTATAGATGATATTGCTGGAATAAGTACATTTGATGCAGATATAGAAAAGGCTGAAAAAGAGAAGAAGGAAGTTGAAGAAAATTTACAGAGAATAGGAATAATAATGGATGAAATCAACAGACAACTTACGCAGTTGAAAAAGGATAGAGATGAAGCTATTCGATATAAGGAACTGCAGGAAAAGCTTCTTGAGATAAAGGCGAAGATTGCATATAAAAAGAAGATTGATATAGAAAATGAGCTTGCAGAGATACATCATCAGATAGAAAGCTATGTAAAAGAGAGGGAAAAATTTGAGAAGCAAAAGGAAGAGAAACAAAAACTCTACGATTCAGCCAAGGAGAGGTTCAAGGAGATTGAGGAAAAGATAGCAAAGAGTGGTGGAGAGGAAGCAAAGAAAGTCAAGGAGAGAATGGATACTTTAAGGACAGAACTTGCAAAGATTGAAGAAAGAATAACTTACACAAAAAATGATCTGAAAGAAAAGGAGAAGGAAAGAACAAAACTTCAAGCATCATTGGATGAAATTCTCAAGGAAATAGAGAGTCATACATCAAGATTAGATGAAATCGAGAAATCCCTAAGTTCTAGAGAAAATGAGATAGCTGAAACTGAAGGAGAGCTGAAAGAGTTAAGAGAGATAGCCTCTGGCAAGGATGGGGTATTTCTTAAAGTTTCACAGGAACTGGCAAAGTTGAGAGAGGAATACTATGATACAACCAATAAAATCCATCAGCTTCAGCTAGAGAAAGAAAGACTCGATGAAAGAATAGACAATCTATCAGCACAGATAGCTGAATTGGAAGAAACAAAGGGAACCTATGATTTTGAATTGAAGGATATTGAATGGCAGATAGGTGAGTATCAGAAAACACAGAAAGATATGGCTCATAAAAGAGATACTATCGAGAAGAAGTTATTTCAGAAACGTAAGGAAGAGGCTGAACTATCTCAGCAGATCAGAGAACTTGAGCAGGCATTGAGGAGTCTGCAGAGAGAATACTCCCAAATCAGAGCAGAGTATGAGGCCAATGAATCTATTAAAAAGGGTTATACAAGATCGGTACTTAAGATACTCGAAGCAAGGGATCAGGGATTGCTTAAAGGCATACATGGAACTGTTGCCGAGCTGATAAAGGTAGATCCAAAGTACGAAACTGCTATACAGGTTGCTGGAGGACAAAGACTTCAATCGATAATCGTAGATACCGATGCTGTTGCGGCAGAGGCGATAGAGTTTCTCAGAAAGCACAATCTCGGTAGAGCTACTTTTTTGCCATTAAACAAGATGATAATTGGGAGACCGCGTGCTAAAGCATTACTTGTTGCACAGGAGAAAGGCTCACATGGTTTTGCCATGGATATCATCTCCTTTAAGAAAGAATACGAAAACGCGATTTGGTATGTTCTTGGAGATACCGTAATTATGGAAAATCTCAATGATGCCAGGAGGATGATGGGCGGGGTTAGACTTGTAACTCTCCGAGGAGATTTAATTGAAGCAAGTGGTGCCATGAAGGGAGGAAGCGGTGAAGAGAGTATCAAATTTTCACAGATTGATAGATCAAAACTTGATGAGTTGGAAGAAAAGCTGAGAAGTGCAACGATGAGCCATGATTCGCTTCTTGAGAAGCTTGATGCAGTGAGAGATGAGATTCAGAAACTTCAACAGGAAAAACAGGAAATAAGTATTAATGAATCTGTAGATATTAAGGGGCTTGAGGTAAAGAAAAAGGAGTTTCTGGCTAAAGTAAAGATTGTTGGAAAGGAACTTGAAGATAAGATTGCTGAAAGAAAGAGTAAGGAGGAGGAGAGAAAGGAGATTGAAGAGCAGATAAAGAGACTCAATGATAGAATAGAAGAACTCAATAAACTGAAGGAGGAAAAGGGAAAACCTTTGGTATCAGACAATGCAAAGAAAATCAAGGAACTGGAGGACAGACTATTTTCAATGAAAGAAGAACTTGTTAAAGTTAAGGGAGAATATGATTCTCTAAGCAAGGAGCTCAATTTCTTGAAATCAAGGAAAGATGAATATGAAAACAGGATTGAAGAGATCAAAAAAGAGCTAGAAGAAAAGAAAAAATCTTTAGACTCATTAAACAAAGAGAGAGAGAAATTCAAGGAAGAGTTATCTGCACTAATTAACCTCGAGACCAAGATGACTGGGAAGGTTAAAGGACTATCTGAGGAGAAGGAGAAGGTTTACAGAGATATGGTATCGCTTGAAACTGAAATAGACAAGATAAATACAAGGATAGAATCCTATGGAGATCTCATTGCAAGGGCTGAATATAGAATACCAACAATAGAGGCAACTCTTAAGGAAGTGGAAAGGGAAGTTTCTCTATACGATTTATCAGAAAAGGATATCTCAAATCTACCATCCATAGAATCTCTTACAGAATCACTGAAACTGATTGAAGAGAACATGAGAGAGCTGGAGCCAGTAAACATGAGAGCACTGGAAGAATACGAGCATCAGGAGCAGAGAAAGGCAAAGCTTGAAGAGGACGTTAATAGATTAAGAGAGCAAAAACGCAATCTTGTGAGAGTGGTTAAAGAAATTGCAAAGAAGAAGAAGGATCGATTCCTTGAAGTTTTTAATGAAATAAATGAGAATTTCAGGGAAGTTTATGCAAAACTTTCCTATGGTGGAGAGGCATCTTTGGAATTGGAAAATCCCGAAGATCCTTTTTCAGGTGGAATGACAATAAAGGCTAAGCCTAGAGGAAAGAAGGTGTTAAATCTCAATGCTCTCTCAGGTGGTGAAAAGAGTATGGCCTCCCTTGCACTGATTTTTGCCATACAAAACTATGATCCAAGTCCCTTCTATGTTCTCGATGAGGTAGACATGTATCTTGATAGCATAAATGCCGAGGCAGTGTCAAGGATGATAAAAGAGAATGCCTCGCACACACAGTTCATCATGGTATCACTCAGGAAAGTTGCAATAAAAGAAGCTAACCACATATATGGAGTAACGATGAGAGAGGATGGCATATCTGAGATGATCGGAACCGTTGACCTTGGATCCATAGGTCCAAAGGGAGAGATACTAAATAGTGGTGGAGGGAGGATGGTTGAAAGATAGCGATATAGACCACTCTGTAATCCAGCATATTCTCTTTCATAAATCTCTAGCAGAGGATACCTCTCATCTGGATAGATATCTAGAGATTCTGGAGAAGACAAAGATGGGTAGTCATCTAAATATGGAGGATCCTTTTGATAAGTCTATAGCGCTTGCCTTTGAACTTGTCCTTCAACAACATCTCGATCCCTGGGCAATAGACTTGGCAAAGTTTTCATCCCTTTATATAAAGAGAGCAAAAAAGGAGAATGTAGATTTGGTTGTTGCCGGTAAGATTCTCTACATGGCATGGAAGATACTCAACATGCAGAGCCAAGATGTAAGAATCAGTGCCGAGGAAAGTGAGCAGATGCAGGAAGAGATATCATGGGATGATTTTGCGATAGAAGACTGGCAGGTGGATGAGCAGTCCTATACGAGAATGGTTGTAGATGGGAAACGTATACCTATAATAGAGCCTGTAAGAAGAAAGGCAGACAGAAGGGTGAGTTTAATTGAATTGATAGAAGCTTTTGACCTGGCAAGAAAAGAGGCAGAGGAATATCAGCTTCTTGAAAAATTGAGAAAAAAGGAAAGAGAAAGGATACTGAGAGAAGCTCAGAATAGGATGAAAGGAAGCGTACACGAGGAACACTTTGAGGAAGAGATAGAAAAAATGTGGAAAAGGATTCAAAGATTCAATGGCAGGGCAATTCCACTGAAAAATCTCTGTAATTTCAATAATAAAGAAGAGAGATTAACTGCATTAATTGCTGTACTTCATCTTGCAAGCGATGGCAAGATTAGAGTCTATCAAAGAAGATTTCCCTTTGGAATGATATATGTTAGAAATATGACATAGGTGATAATATGAAGCTAGAAGATGAGGTTAAAATAGTGGAATCTGCTCTATTCTCTGCTGGCAGGGCAATATCTATAGACGAAATAAAGGAAGCGACAAATCTCACGCCAAAGAAGATAAAATCAGCCATAGACCTTCTTATAGAAAAATACAACAAATCAGAAGAGAGTTCTGTGGAGATTGTACGAGCTGGCAACAAGTATGCAATGCAACTAAAACCTGCTTATGCAGAGCATACAAGAGCGCTTGCAAGGCCAGAAATACCCTTTAATATATTGAAAACCCTTGCCATAATTGCCTATCATCAACCTATAAGACAGGCAGATCTAAGGAAGATGTTGGGACCAAAGGTTTATGATCATGTTGATGTACTTATTTCCAAAAAATTGATAAATTCCAAAAGAGCAGGAACAACAGAGATACTGACAACATCAAGATTGTTCCCAGAATATTTTGGTATAGATTCAACAAAACCTGAAGAAATCAGAGAATTTCTTGCAAAGAAGACGGGAATAAAGAAAGATTAATGAGATACATCATAAATTGATTCTTTCTCCGACACCTCTTTTTTCTAGGGTTTTATACATATCCTCTCCCATGGATATCACATCATTCTTCTTAAGATGATACCTCTTCATATCGGTTCCAACAAAGGTTGGTATATCCTCTTTTATCAATAAGATTCCTCTAGTATCCTTCGGAATTTTCTCTACTTCTTTCTCACCATACATAATCTTATTTCTGAAGGCAGTTAGAATTCTGACCAGCTCTTCGAACAATTCATGCTCTGCTGGAAGTAGTTTTTTGATATCTGGATTGCCACCCCTAACCTTTGAGAGGGCTGCAGATGTTATCTTTTTCTCCCTGAGCTCATAGATTCTCTCTAAAGTTAATCGGGCATTCTTAATCTCACTCTCAAGTATTTTACTTTGAGACGGAGAAACTTCCTCTTTCATACTTTCCAGCATGCTGATGTATTTTCTTGCCCTCATGTAGAAGGATGGCTCTAAATCGGAGAGAGGAGAAAACCTCTTTTCTAATTGATGAGCATTTCTCAGATTCTTGTAGGTGAATTCGTCTTCAGTCAAAATAACCTCCAATTTAAAATCAAATTATTTCTAAATAATCTTTGCCATGCCTCTGCCAACCAAAAGAACAGCAAGAAACTCAGGAACCCTCTGTCTACCCTTAGATAGAGAAAAACGCTCTCCCTTCATTTTTATCTCTAACTTGCTGGAGAGTTCAATATCGATAGGATCATCACCAAGCACAACCGCATCATAGAGCGGATCAAAGTCATCTATCCTATCAATATCTATTTCACATACCTTTAAACCGGTCTTTCCATGGAGCGAAGTTGGCAAACGTATCAATCTTTTTACATCGCAGGTTACTGGTTCGTCTGTCTCTCCAGCCATGCTCAGAACAGCTGCCTTCTGTATAGCTGCCTTCAGGAAGAATCTTCTTATATAGGGAGATTGGTCAACTATTCCGTCCTCAAGTATTCTTCTCACTCTCTCACCAGTAAGTTCTTTCCTCAAACGTTCAATATCCTTTTCTTTTATTCCATACTTTTTCAATCCTTCAACATTATTGTCAATTACATCTCTGATAATTGCAGCGATTCCTCTCCCAATCCTGCCACGCCATCCAGGCTCATTGGGTCTAGGCATTTCAAGGCGTTTCTTTGGCATTTTTCTTCCCCTTATTGTAAATGTTTCAATGATTCTCTCTCTAAAAATCTCATTCTCGTTCAAATCTCTACCAATTATGTAATCAACTATCTCTCTTCTTTCGCTACTATCAAGCTGGAAAACCTTTGGATCTAAAACATGACAGTGATAGCCTCTACCGCCACTGAAGTAGAGCTTTAGATATTTTTTCTCAAAACCAAAATCTTGCATAAGAAAGTCCTGAACAAGTTTTTTGAACTCTTCTTTAACCAACTTGAGACCTTCTTCATAACTAAGATTTTCAGCTCCTCTAAGATGATCCAAATCTAAGTCAAATATTAGTTCAGCACCCATCCATCCCTTCTCATCCATGGTAGGAGCATCTGGATTCTGATAGAATGCAGAGGAATAGTAGGCATGTGCTGGTATCATATTTAGTATAAAATTTCTAATGTCCTTCTCTCTCTTGAAGGATAGATGTCTTCTCATTATCTTCGCACCAAAGGGCATGAAGGCAAACTCTCTCTTTCCAAATCTTTCAGGTAGAGCGATGCTGTTGTTTCTGTAGTATCTTCCAAAGCATCTCCTTAAAAACTCTGTTGACTGCTTATCCATCGATAAAATAATGTTATAGTCCCTATTAACTTTAATCAAAGATTTTATAAGTACCGATTGGATAAACCGCTTAAGAGGAAGATACCATGACAGAGCAGATTGATGCATCAGAATACATCTCATTGTTTGAGGCATATAAGGAACAGCTGGAATCTTTAGAGAAACAGGCAGTATATGTGCAGGCAATTATTGAAGACTATACCAAGGCTAAGGTAACAATGGAAAAACTTTCCAAAACCAAGAAAGACTCAGATGTTCTTGTTCCGATAGGTGGTGGTGTCTTTCTATATGCAAAATACAATAGTAATGCAAAGGTTCTTCTCTCAGAAGGTGCAGACGTGGTTATTGAAAGAGACATAGACTATGCTATAGATGCTCTGCAGAAGAGAATAGATGACCTGAATAATGGTCTAACAAAATTAAATGAAATGGCCATTCAATTACAACAGAAAATGCAGGATATATCTCTAACTATACAGCAGCTGTTTAGTAAGAAGGAGAAGTAACTCCATGTTTAAGTTTTTAAAGAAAAGTATCAAAAAATTTGAGGATGAGCTTGAGGCGCAGATTGAAGCAGAGATAGAAAAGGAGTTAGAAGAAGAGGAAAAAAAGGAAGTAAAGCCAGAAAAGCCAGTGGAAAAGAAAGTCGAGGAGAGGATAGAGAAGAGTATAGAACAAGAACTCAAAAGAGTCGTAGAAACAAGGAAAGAGATAGAGAAGATTGTTGAAAAAAAGCCAGAAAAGAAAAGGATAGAATTAGATGAAAAAAGACTGGATGATCTTCTCTGGGATCTGGAAATAAGTTTGCTCGAAGCAGATGTTGCTCTATCTGTAATAGAGTCAATAAAATCAAACATAAAAGAAGAACTTAGATATGTACCTGTTGAGCGTGCCTCAGATGTTGGTAAAGTTGTCAGAGAGGCTTTAAGAAAATCAATTGCACATGTTTTAGAATCCAGCTCTGTGAAATTTTCAGATCTTGTTGACGAGTCAAAAAAACCCTTTATTATCCTGTTTGTGGGAGTAAATGGTTCTGGAAAGACAACTGCAATAGCAAAACTTGCACATTATCTCAAAAAGAATAACAAGACCGTTGTAATAGCTGCAGCAGACACTTTCAGAGCAGGTGCTATAGAACAACTGGAAGAGCATGCAAAGAGACTTGATGTAAAGCTTATTAAACACAGCTTTGGTGCAGATCCCGCCGCTGTAGCTTATGATGCCATAGAGCATGCAAGGGCAAAACACAAGGATTTCGTTTTGATTGATACTGCAGGAAGGATGCAGACAAATACCAACCTCATGGATGAGATGGAAAAGATAAGAAGAGTATCAAATCCAGATCTAACAATATTTGTTGGAGATGCCCTCTCCGGGAATGATGCAGTTGAGCAGGCAAAGAGATTTGATGAGGTTGTAGGCATAGATGGAGTTATACTAACTAAAGTGGATGCAGATGCAAAGGGTGGAGCATCTCTTTCCATTGCATATACAATAGGAAAACCTCTTCTTTTCATAGGTGTAGGGCAGGGATACGATGATCAAATTCCCTTTGATCCGGAATGGATGATAAAAAACATATTTGGAGAGGATTAGATTGTTCCATCAGATACCAATTTTTTCCTTTCCCTTAAAAACAGCACAGGTATGGAATTTTCTCTGAGCTTTTTTCTCAATTCTCTATCATTTGTTGCAACCACTGCCTTCAACTGTTTTGCTAGGGAAATCAGAGAGGTATCTGTATCTCCTTCATTTTCTATGATGTCAAAATTTCTTTCCACATAATCAATGGCAGACTGTGCATTTATTTTCCTCTTTCCCTTACCATGGACAGATAGAAGATACAATTCCTTTAAAACCGTCCTTGGTACAACAATTTCACATTTTCCTATCAAATCCAATATACTGTTTTTTAGATCTATGGACTGTTCAAAAATGGAAAGTATCATATTTGTATCTAAAATGACATATTTACTTCTGTACGATCCCATAACCTATTAGTCTCCACCTTCCCTCTACTCTTCTACTTATAGCTATCTTCTGCTCTGGGAAGGTACATACTGGTATCTTGAGATTTACGGCAACTGTATCGCCATAAGCTTCAGTTGTAACTCCAACGGTGGTTGCAGTACCTACAGTAAGCATAAGTGGCTCATTTGTCTTTATGGGTTCAACTTTTTTCTCGTCAACAGTACCTACCGCTCTCTCTAGAAGATGCACGGTTAATCTTATATTCTCTTTGGGTTCCGGAAGAGAACCTGGTTTTCCAACAATTCTGCCTACAAAACCATCGGATTTTGTAAAGGTTGGATCAAGCTTTGTTCCTATTGCCAACAAACCTCCAGGTCCTGCCTTTTCTACCTGTTTTCCACCAGTAAATATGGAAGTTATCTCTGTTATTATCCTATCCCAACCTCTCTCCTTCTCCAATTTTCTACCAGGTGCAATTTCTATCTCGTCACCAATGCTAAGTACACCCTGAATTAAAGAACCACCAACAACTCCTCCCTTTAGATCATCTGGTCTAGTACCTGGCTTATTTACATCAAAACTCCTTGCCACATACATTATGGGATCCTTTGACAGATCTCTATCAGGGGTTGGTATCTTTTCCTCTATGGCTTGAATCAAAACGTCAATGTTTATATCATGGTGTGCACTGACGGGTATGACAGGTGCACCTTCTGCACAAGTGCCCTTTACAAACTCTATAATTTCTCTATAATTCCTCTCAGCCTCTTTTTCAGATACAAGGTCTATCTTGTTCTGTACAATTATAATATTTTTAATACCTGAGATTTCCATTGCCATAAGATGCTCCCTTGTCTGGGGTTGCGGGCATTTCTCGTTTGCAGCTATGAGCAGGATAGCACCATCCATAAGAGATGCACCTGAGAGCATAACTGCCATTAGGGTTTCGTGACCAGGAGCATCAAGAAAAGAAACCATCCTCAGTACCTCGGTCTTTGAACCACAGTAAGGACAGGTCTTTTTGTTAGTATAGCATCTTGGCTCGGGACATTTAGGACACTTGTAAAATACTGCATCAGCATAACCTAACCGTATGGAAATACCTCTTTTTATTTCTTCAGAATGTTCATCAGTCCATTTTCCTGTTAATCTCTGTGTTAGAGTGGTCTTTCCATGGTCGACATGACCAATCATTCCAATATTTACTTCTGGTTGTCCTGAGAAACTCATTTCTCCTCTTCCTTTTTAGCAGAGATTAATTCCTCTATTGCCTTTGCTCCATATTTTGTGATCTTCATATTTATCTGAACGATATCCTGATTGATAGTATTACCTCTCAATGTCTTCTTCTTTCTCTTTCCCTTTCTATCAGGTTTAAATCCAATACTCTTTGTTATCAATATTCTTTTCTTTATTGCACCTGGAAGATCTGGTCTCATGGGAAAACCATCTTTATCTGTTCCACCAGTTATTACAAGTTTATATCCTGGTAGGGAAACAAAAATCCCATCTACTTCATCTCCTATCTTCTTTCCAACAAGTGCGTTTGCATGATGCCCACTAACTGGTATCTGGTAGGATTTTCCCTGTTTTGCATCGTTGACTACAACCTTAAACTCCACCATATTTCAACCCTCTTTTGATGATTAAAGGGGTATAAAGTTCTGTTTTAATAATCTATTGATAAAGTTAAATAAACAAAAAACATTCAACCTAAAATAACAACTTGTTATTTACAGCTTTTAGCGATAGGTTTCTGATATTGACGTAGTCTTATTATGTAAATGTTATAGTCTGTGTATTATAAAGTATGTCTTCTTCTTTTAGTAAAAACCGATATCAATAATAGTCGGATAGTCAGAACTATAATAAGAGCAGATGTTTATGAAAAACAGATTTATTCTAAATTTTTTGTTTTTTCTTGTAGTAGGGGCAATCATCTGGACAGCCCTGATTATCATCTACAAAATTATCCTTTAGACACCCAGGAATCTTTTCAAAATCTCTTGGATAAGCATCGCCTACTTCATATATAGGTCTCTTTGGGTTTGGTAAATCAACATAATAGATACAATCTGTTTTGAATGCCATATTAAAGTCTAAAAAAGAAAGGGTTTATAAATGTGTCTTTGTCATATTTATCCAAGAGATACTTTCCCTTTCTCATCTATGTTCATCTTCTCTGCCTGTGGTTTTCTGGGAAGCCCTGGCATTGTGGTGATTTTTCCAGTCATTGGAACTAAAAACCCTGCGCCAGCAGAGAATTTAATTTCTCTAATAGTTATCTTGAAACCCTGAGGTCTTCCGAGTAGTGTTGGATCATCAGATAAGGAATATTGAGTTTTTGCTATGCAAATCGGTAAGTTATCTAGACCAATTTCTTGGCAGAGAGAAATGTCATGCTCGGCATTGACAGTATATACTACCCGTACAGCACCGTATATCTTTTCTGCAATAATTTGAATCTTCTCCTTTACTGGAAGATCCAAATCATAAATTGGAGAAAATTTGCTTCGTTTATTATGAATTAGGTCAGTCAATTTTCCAGCGAGCTCTATTCCACCTTCCCCACCTTCTCGCCACACATCAGCTACAGCAAAAGGAATGTCTCTTTCATTGCAAAACTTTTCAACTACCTCTATCTCTTCATCTTTATCTGATCTAAATCGATTTAAAGCAACAATCGATGGAATACCAAAGTGAGATATATTCTCCAGGTGTTTCTCTAGATTACATAATCCTCTTTTTACAGCCTCTTTATCTTTACCATTACCGTGCCTTTTAAGTGCTCTGATACTAACTACCATTACAACTGCATCTGGTTTTAGGTTGCCTATTCTACACACAATATCAAAAAATTTCTCAGCACCCAGCTCTGAACCAAAACCCGCCTCTGTTACAAAATAATCAGCTAGCTTAAGAGCCATTTTTGTCGCTATAAGGCTACTTGTTCCATGGGCTATGTTGGCAAAAGGACCACCATGAACAAAAGCAGGTACTCCTTCAATTGTTTGCACTAAATTCGGCTTTATTGCATCTTTAAGCAATACCGCCATTGCTCCAACTGCATTAAGCTGATCTGCAGTTATGGGTTTATCTTCATAGGTATATGCGACTATTATCCTTTTCAATCTCTCCTTGAGATCTGCAAGATTTTGAGAAAGACATACAATTGCCATTACCTCTGAAGCAGGAGTAATAGAAAATTCAACCTCATGCGGTACGCCATTTGAGGGACCTCCCAATCCAACAACAACGTGTCTAAGAGATCTATCATTTATATCCAATACACGTGGCCATGTTATATATCGAGGATCTATGTGAAAAGCATTTCCGTGATGTATGTGGTTATCAATCAGACTTGCAAGAAGATTATGTGCAGAGGTTATAGCATGCATGTCACCAGTAAAATGAAGATTAATATCTTCCATTGGAATTACTTGTGAATACCCGCCGCCAGTAGCTCCTCCTTTTATACCCATCATTGGACCGAGCGATGGTTCTCTTATTGCAAGCATCACTTTCTTATTGAGTTTTGCAAGAGCCTGTGCAAGACCTATAGTTATAGTGGTCTTTCCTTCCCCTTCTGGTGTTGGATTTATGGTTGTTACGAGAATAAGTTTTCCATTTTCTCTCGACCTTATTCTATTCCATGCATCTAATGAAACTTTTGCTTTATACTCTCCCCATTTGATAATCTCGCTATCTTTCAATCCCGCAATTTCTGCAATCTCACCTATGGGCCTTGGAGTAACCGAATGTGCTATCTCGCTATCGGATTTCATAGCCTCCTGATATACGTCATCTACTTAAAAATTTGGTATTGTTCTTGAGAACTATCTCTGTATGTGGATAGGCAATTTCAACGCTTTTACTCTCGGTAATTTTGTCAAAGATCTCTCTAATAATTTCAGTCGATAACTTGTTTCTATTTATTGCAGGGGTGTAATATCTCACTCCTATGTTCACGCCAGATTCCTCAAAACTCAATCTTATTTTGGGTTCCTTTACAAGATCTTTAGGAAGCTTTTTCCATACTGGCTCCATAACTTCAGCTACTGCATCTTTTATGATACTTTATGTCACTCTCAGATTGCTTTCATAGGTAACAAGTGTATTTATCTCATCTAAAATGAAATCATCGTGAGCAGTGTAGTTTATTATTTTTTCTTCAAATAATGTGGAATTTGGAACAATAACTGTTCTACCAGACCTCTCTTCTCCATCTATAGTTCCGCCAACCTCATCTAAGAGAATATGAGTTAGGGTTATGTCCTTGACATCTCCTTTTACATCTCCAATCATTATTCTATCCCCTATCTCAAAAGGTCTCTTTGTTACCATAACAAGCCATGCGACAATTCCAGATAGGGGTTTACTTAAAGCTAAACCTGCCGCTGCTGTAAGAAGACCTGCAACTAAACCAAGCTCAGCCCATGAGCCAGAATAGGAGAATGCAAGAACGATTAGGAAAATAAGTATAAACACATATTTTACCATATTGATAAACAGTAAGATGTTTGACTTTTGCTTTTTCGTCTTTGCTTTTATCAAAAGTTTTTTCTTCAGAAGACTCAGTATAAGCGACAATACAAGAAATGTTACAAGTACAGCAATGAACAGTCTTAGCAATAGTAAAATCTCTCCTTCAATCTCCATAATATCGATGTAAAAAAGTGATCATATTTAAAAAGCTTATAGTATGTTATCGTATTCACCATATATGCCTACCAGTTCTCCAATGGCTAAAACATGTCCTGACAAGGCTTTATCTAGTTCTTCCATTGTAGCCCCATTTTCAAGATTCAATGTAGTATCTAGTGCATAAACTTTGAAATGATAATGATGTGTGCCAGAGGGTGGACAGGGACCTCTGTATCCAACTACTCCAAAATCATTTATGCCTTGCGGATATGTTATCTCTTCTCCTTCCAAAAAACCCGTTACATTAGGTGGGATATTCCATATAAGCCAATGGTAGAAGGTTCCAAGAGGTACATCTGGATCATACATCACCAGTGCCAGACTTTTGGTATTTTCAGGGATGTTGGAAAAGTTTAGTGGTGGAGAAATATCCAAACCATCACATGTGTATTTGGTAGGTATTGATCCATAGTTTTCAAACGCTGGACTTGATACTACTATAATATTAACGATTTCTTTTTTCTCTTCACATCCAGTAAAAAAGAGACCCATCATAACAACTAATCCAACTGCTAATACGTATCCTTTCAATCCCACCACCATCTAACCAATAATTTTAGATAGTGCCTCATCTGCCGTTATCTCTTTAATTCTTCCCTCATTTATCCATTTTTCAAATACTTCTTTTCTTATCGGAAATTCAAAATCTCTGTCTCCTGTATATATACGAATAGAGTAAACATCTTTATTTTTACCTCTTTCAAATCCATATAGTACTGCAAATATTATCTTTCTTTCCCCGTCAATTGAAAGTTCGTAATATCTCCCGACCTTTAGCATCAAAGCACCTTACCTAGTGAATAATGAATGTATTAAATTCTGCTTATACCTATATTTACCTCTATATTATTAAGTTTCCAGCTTTTGACAAGTTCTCCATCAGGTCGTTCTACAAATAAAATTTCTTTGGATCTGGTTTCTTCAGCAATATACTCTTTCCATTTTTCCAGCATCTTTTTAGATTCACTATCAATTGATACTTTGGTTATTATTCTATCTTCTATCTCAAGATCTAGATTCTTACGCATGGATTGTATCCTTCTTACTATCTCTCTTGAAAGCCCTTCTGCAATGAGTTCAGGTGTCTGGACAGTATCGAGGAGTAGAAAACCATCTTCTATCTCCCCAGATACAAAGTTTTTATTGTTAATCTGCTCCTGAAACTCTCTTTTATCTCTAGAAAATACAACGTCCTTGACATTGATTTCCTCCTTGATAAGCCCTGTAAGAGGCTCTATAGCATTTTCAGTATCCTCACTGCAGATGATAATTGCTTTTTTCATTGGATATCTGATCTTTATTCCAACCTGTCCTCTGAGTGTTCTACCAAGCTCAACTAT
>CAYUOG010000002.1:7417-15285 GCA_964446335.1 uncultured Thermoplasmatales archaeon | reverse complement strand
AAGAAAAATGAGAGGAGAAAATAACAAGTTTTTCGGTGACTTAATTGAAGAAATTAAGGTTATTATAAATTCTGATAAGAAGAGAGATAAGAAACTCAGGGAGATATGTAGATTACTTAAAGAAAGAGTTTCCCACTATAATTGGGTTGGATTTTATCTTGTTGATCCAACAAATGAGAGAGAATCTATGTGGAGAAAGACAAATAATAACACTTGAGAGGAATATATATGGAGGAAACGACATGATAGGAAAATTAGAAGGAGAAATCTTAGAAGCTGTTCTTGAAACCATACCGTTTGAGTTTTCAGTACTCGATGAAAACGATAAAGTCATAGCATGGAACAAGCATGAAACACGGATTTTTAAAAGACCAACGGGCGTTATTGGAAAAGATGTTCGCAATTGTCATCCTAAGAAAAGCCTCGACAAAGTTGAGCAGATTCTCAGTGAGATGAAATCTGGTAGTAGGGATGAAGCTGTATTTTGGATAGATCTACCAATCGGTGAAAAAAAGGAGATGCACAAGATATACATCAGATATTTTGCCTTAAGGAACAGAGATGGTAAATACCTGGGTTGTATTGAAGTAACTCAAGATATTACTGATATCAAAAAAATTGAAGGAGAAAAAAGACTCCTTGATTAGGGGTGATAAAAATGAAGAGTTTGAAAGGGACAGAAACCGAAAAGAACCTCCTCGCATCCTTTGCGGGGGAATCTCAAGCTAGAATGAGATACACATACTTTGCATCAAAAGCCAAAAAAGAGGGTTATGAACAAATAGCAGCCATATTTCAAGAAACAGCAGATAATGAGAAAGAACATGCCGAGATATTTTTCAAATACTTGGAAGGAGGCAATGTTGAAATCAAAGCCTCCTATCCTGCAGGAGTGATTGGAACAACTGAAGAAAATCTTTTGGCTGCAGCAGAGGGCGAAAAAATGGAGTGGAGCAAGCTCTATCCAGAATTTGCTGAGATTGCTGAGAAAGAAGGCTTTCCTGAGATTGCAAAAAGCTTCAGAGAAATTGCTAAAGCCGAATCATATCATGAAAGGAGATACAGAAAGTTACTGGAGAATATGAAATCAGGGCAGGTATTTAAAAGAGATAAGGTTGTAAAGTGGAAGTGTCGCAACTGTGGTTATGTTTATGAAGGTAAAGAAGCACCCAAGGAATGCCCCGCCTGTAAGCATCCACAGAGCTATTATGAGCTGTGGGTTGAGAACTATTAAAAGAGGTAGATAGTTTGACAAAAATAAGAGAGATATATAAATGCGAGATATGTGGAAATATTGTAGAAGTTTTGCATGCCGGTATTGGAGAGCTTGTCTGTTGTGGACAACCCATGAAACACATGGAGGAGAAAACAGAGGATTCCTCTGTTGAGAAGCATGTACCTTTTGTTGAAAAAGCCGAAGATGGCATAAGAGTAAAAGTGGGTCAGAACCAGGATCATCCTATGGAAGAGAAGCATTATATTGAATGGATTCAGGTTATAGCTGATGATATCTCACACCGCAAGTTTTTAAAACCTGGTGATAAACCTGAGGCAGAGTTTAACATTAAAGCAGATAAGATAGAAGCAAGAGAATATTGCAATGTTCATGGACTGTGGAAGAGTTAGTTAGGTCTGTGCAATCATGGAGGAGTTGCTGAAGTCCCTAGAAGACCTCAAAAATAGTGATATTAAGAGCATTGTGAATCATCGAATAAATGAGTTCAAAGAGTTAGGTAGGAAGTCAAGCAATGATCTTTTCAAAGAGCTCTGCTTCTGTATACTTACAGCAAACTTCAATGCTGAAAGAAGTATAAAAATTCAAAAGAAAATCGATAAAGGTTTTTTGTATCTTCCTGAAGAAATACTTGTAGAAAAACTCAGAGAATTTGGTCATCGTTATCCTTCTGCCAGGGCAAGGTATATCATTAATGCACGTAAATACAAAGATAATCTGAAAGAAATCATCTGTAACCTAAAAGGTGAAAGGCTTAGAGAATGGCTGGTTAAACATATTGCAGGATTAGGATACAAAGAAGCCAGTCATTTTCTCAGAAATATCGGATTTGATGACTTTGCAATTATAGACTTTCATATTGTTGATATACTTGCAAAGCATGATTTGATCAAGAAACCCAAAACAATAACAAGGAAAAAATATCTTGAAATTGAGGGGATATTAAGAGAAATTGCAAGAAAATCAAACCTCACTCTTGCAGAGTTAGATCTCTACTTGTGGTATATGGAAACTGGTAAGGTATTGAAATAAAAATCTTTATACATCAATCCTCCTTACCTGTTTTGTAAAAGGGAGGTTGAAAGAGTGCAAACATTTTATGAAAGTGTACTGCAACAGATTGATCATATAGCAGAGAGAATAGGTTTAGATGCTGGCATAACAAAAATGCTAAAGCATCCTGAAAGAGAACTTACGGTTGCAATACCCGTAGTGATGGATGATGGAAGTTTGGAAGTATTTACTGGATATAGAGTGCAACACTCAAGTGCAATAGGACCTTGTAAGGGAGGTATCAGATATCATCCAAATGTAGATCTGGATGAGGTTAAGGCTTTGGCAACGTTAATGACCTTCAAATGCGCTGTTGCAAATGTTCCCTATGGTGGAGCCAAAGGCGGTGTAAGATGCGATCCAAGTAAACTTTCAAAGATGGAACTGCAACGATTAACAAAGAGATATACGGCAATGATTCTCCCAATCGTAGGACCAAGACATGACATACCGGCACCAGATGTCAATACCAATGCCGAAACCATGGGCTGGATCATGGATGCAGTGAGTATGTATGAGGGTCAAACTGTTTTAGATATAGTTACCGGGAAGCCAATAGAGCTGGGAGGTTCACTTGGCAGAAGAGAAGCTACTGGTAGAGGAGTTATGCTCAACACTTTGGAGATTTTAAAGCGTTTGAAGAAAAATCAAAAGGGCGCAAAGGTTGCAATTCAGGGTTTTGGGAATGTAGGTTCTGTCACTGCTGAATTGCTTGAGGAGCAGGGTTGTAAGGTTGTTGCCGTTAGCGATGTATCTTGTGGTTTATACAATCCAGATGGTTTGAATATCAAAGCTTTGATTGATTTTGTGTACAATGCACCAAGACCTAGGTTGTTAAAGGATTATAAACTGGGTAGGAATGATGAGAGGATAAGCAATGAAGAATTGCTAGAATTGGACGTTGATGTACTTATCCCAGCTGCACTTGAAAATCAAATCACAACGGAGAATGTAGATAACATAAAGGCAGATGTAATTGTAGAGGGAGCAAACGGTCCCATTACTAAAGATGCTGATGAAGTACTTGCAGAAAAAAAGGTTATTGTTGTTCCGGATATCCTTGCAAATAGCGGAGGTGTGATAGTATCTTACTTTGAATGGGTGCAGGGAATACAATCCTTCTTTTGGGGTATAGATGAGGTGAATGAGAACCTTAAAAAAATAATGCTGAAAAGTTTTTCAGAAGTCTGGGAAACTGGAGAGAAGGAAAAGGTAACCTTAAGGGATGCAGCCTTTATCTTAGCCATAAGAAAGATAGCAAAAGCTGTAGAATTGAGAGGAATATTCCCATAAAAAAACAAAAAGAGGTACAACCTGAAAAGGATGTACCTTGCTCTTTCTCTTTTTAGGCTGTTGTCAATGTTATCTCTATAGAAGAGACGTTGGATGTTCTTCCTTCCTCATTGGTAATACTTTCCGTCCCTATCTTTATCTCTTTTACCTTTGCATTTGGTACAAATCTGTTTCTCACTATCTCTGCTGTATCTACTGCTCTGCTTATGGCTCTACCTCTTGCCTTTATGCTCACTTCTTTCGAGCCACTGTTGAACTGTGTTACTACTGCTAGCACGTAGCTCATTGGCGCCTTATTTCCAACAAATATGGTGTTTTCTTCTCCAGTTGTCTTCTCTTCTGCTGTCATAATTTTTCCTCCCTGAATTTCTTGTTCTTGCGGAGTTACAAAAAAGTTCCCCCTTTATAAGTATTTCGCCATCGTTAAGAATGGAAAAGGATTACGTAGATGCATGAGAGATCGCATATGCAATATAGAGATAAATAAAGAGAATTGCCCTTGTACCTATGAGTACTGTGACAAAAAGGGAGTATGTTGTGAGTGCTTGAGATACCATCTCAGCAGGAGAGAGCTCCCGGCATGCTGTTTTCCTCCAGAAGTAGAGAAGACCTATGACAGATCCTTTGAGAAGTTTATAGAGGTTTACAGTAAAATGTAGGTCAATCCAATATCTGTTTAAGCTTTCCTATTACTTCTTTGGGATTTTTTCCCAATATGCGAATCATAGATTCTTTTCCCATTCCACCCTCATCCCATATTATATCTGGAATCCTGTTGTACTTCTTTATAATATGAGATACTCCCCATTCCATGGTGGATTTTGCATATTCCGGCTCCTCTTCCCTGTTAAATGAATAGGCAATCAGTCCAGAACTTTTTATCCTCTCTATGAGGTCTGAGGAATATCTTATATTCAAAGCGCTCCTAATCGCCTTATCAAACTTCATTGCAGTTAGAATTATAGAAGCAATATGCTTTGATGCTCCAAACTTAAGAACCCCATATGTTTTTGCTCTTGTTATTCTACCTTTCAAAGCACAAACATCTTCTCTGCTCTTTGAATTTTTTAGAGCAAATCCTATGTTCACTCCAACCTCTGGTATAAAGCTGGAAGGAAGTATTTTGATCAATCTTTTTACAGAGCTGTTTAAAGACAGCCATACATCAAATCTTTCTCTATCTAAATTCTTTGGCGGTATATCAATATCCTTTGGTTCACCAAGAATCCTCACTTTGCTTCCTTTTAGGGGATAAGAATTTAACATCATACTCCACAAGATTCTTTTGGACAGGTCTATGGACTCTCTTAACTTCTTTCCTTTGGCTAAATTTGCTGCGATTAAAGAAGAGAGGATACAGCCTGTTCCACGATAGATATTTCCTTCCAATTTCGGAAGTAAAAGAACGCCATCTTCTTTTCCATCAAAGAATACATCCATGGCATCCTTACCCTTCAAATGTCCTCCCTTTATGAGAACATTCCTTGCCCCACCTTCAATCAAAAGTCCTGCCGCTTGTTTCATATCTGCTATGTTCTTTATTTTTATGCCTGTTAACCGCTCTGCTTCAGATATGTTCGGAGTTATTAGATAGGTAAGTTCAAGAAGATTATCCTTAATCGATCCAACAAGATCCTTCTTTGCCAGGGAATCTCCAGTAGATGCAGATAACACAGGATCAAGTACAACCTTTTTGATTCTGTATTTTTTAAGTAAATCTGCTGTGCATTCTGCTATCTCCTTGCTATAGAGCATACCTATCTTTGTTACATCCGGTTTTAGCTTGGACAGTAGAGCTTCAGCCTGTACCTCTATTACATCTGTTGGAAGTGGATAGACTGATAGAACCTTCCTTTCATTCTGTGCGGTAATACATGTAATAATAGTTAATCCTCGCATACCAGCATAGGAAAAGGCCTTTAAATCCGCCTGTATACCTGCACCTCCAGATGTATCTGATGCTGCAATTGATAGAACAATCTTTCTTTTCATAGTCTAAAAAACTAATGTTCAATTACTATATAATTCTCTTTGCTTGAGAGAACTTAATATACTTTTTACATTGAAAACCTTGAACAAATTATTTCTCCAACTTATGACTCTCTAGATATAATCCTTAACCTCACCAGCACCAAAGTCCTTTATCCGTAAAAAATATAATTTTGTTTTCAAAAAAGTTGATTATTTCCACTATCCATAGTAATGGATATTCTCATCATCTTTCCTCTCTACATTTCCCGTAACCTTAGAAACCACATCTATAGCCAGTATAACTGGTAATGGTATTATTCTTAAATTCTTCTTTCTTCCCTTCTGATATTCTATACACAAGCCAACTTCATCAACACCCAGCGTAACATATCCTTTGAATATTCCCTCTGTCTTCATCACAGATTCTTTTGTTCCTACAGAGAATATTCTATACTTAGAACCCTCTACCAACTGCATTCCTTGCTTGGCTTTCATATATTTTCACCTCTTTTCTTCGAGCAATTTCTGGATATGCTCTACAGTCTTTCCATAATTTTCAATTGCTACCTTGAGATGTGCCTCTACAAAGTTCCAGGCTTTTTCAAAGTTTCCATATCTAAGCCTATAAGCCTTTTTGCTCTGGCCAGTATCATCGCTAACCTGAACATCCTCTATTATATCCAAACCTTTCAGTTTGTTTAGATGCCTGTATACGGTAGGTTTTGAAACTTTAAGTTCCTTGGAAATCTCTTCTACCATCCACGCCCTTGATGGGTGTTTTAAAAAGAAATCGTAAAATATTCTGTAGGGAATTTCAGGATCAGAACCTTTTGAGAGATAACCTATTTGATAGAGGAACATTCTTGTAGCATTCTCTACATCCTTCTCTCCAGTGAGAGGGGTATTGCTTACCACCCTTATTTCAAAGCTCATTAAAATTACACATAGAGGTTCAATTTATAACCTTTATTCTTTATATGGTAAATACTGCTGATAAAATAACCATTCGTAGAGAAACAAATAATAAAAAAAAGAGCTATGGCAAATTAACTTGCTTCTTCTGTCGCTTCGAGTTTGAAGTTAACCTTTATGGATTTTCCTATCAGTTTATATTTAACTGTAATGTCTTTGAAGGTGTCATTATAACCATCTGCATGGACAAATATGGTATAGTTTCCTGGTAAGAGATATATAGAATATTTACCAAATAATCCAGAGGTTGTATTGTATATCTTTCCACCCTCTCCGACTACAGTGATATTTGCACCTCTTATTCCCCTACCAAGTAGTCCACTTTTCATTACCTTTCCCTTTACAAGAATTGTCCCATTGAGATAAAAGTTCTCGACTCTGGTGGTTTCATTGTTTGCTATACTTATGTATCTACCTACAGTTGCATAGCCCTTTGCGATGACCTCGATATAGTAATCGTAACCTGGCACCAATCTTAATCTGTATCTTCCCTTATTGAACAGGAATCTTCCAGTTCTATCGCTATCCACCTTAATCAGTTCACTGCCATTTTGTCTGTAGGCTGTAACAATTGCTCCTCCTATCTTACCATCAATCAGTTTGTTATAATCAAATACCATACCACTAACTATGGTAACATTTCCTACAGATCTATGAAAGTTCAGCATGAATACAGAGATATTATCCTCGGCACTGTTGTCGTATATATCATAAGCTTTTACTATAATAGTGTATAAACCAAATGCCCTTTCATCAAGCATATATTTATAGGGTGCACTGTAATCTTTGTACTTGAGCACCTCTTCGCTTCCAGCTTTTGCTATGTAGAAATCAACTTCACTTATTGGTTCGTCTGCCGAAACATTTGCTTCTATGGTTATTGGGCCAATTATCACGGGTCTGCGAGGTGTGAAGAACACTTTTTGGTCATTCAGATATAGCGATTTTGGTATTGGTTTTACAATACTCACGTTAATGGATGGCGGGGTTATCGATTCAATGAAGTAAGCAACCACACTCTTGTTAGAGTCCATTACTATCGTAGTTGGATTATCACTTCCAGATAGGTTTCCACCCCAGTGGTCAAATACATAGCCATCACTTGCCACAGCTGTTAACTCTACAACTGTTCCTTCTTCATAGGTTCCACCTGCTGGATCGAGTCCAACACTGCCAGCACCCTCAGGATCAACCGAAACCTTCAAGGTATAATATTGAGGTGGAACAGGTTCAGAAACAAAGTAAGCAACCACACTCTTGTTAGAGTCCATTACTATCGTAGTTGGATTGTCACTTCCAGATAGGTTTCCACCCCAGTGGTCAAATACATAGCCATCACTTGCCA
>CAYUOG010000002.1:0-7317 GCA_964446335.1 uncultured Thermoplasmatales archaeon | reverse complement strand
CAGCTGTTAACTCTACAACTGTTCCTTCTTCATAGGTTCCACCTGCTGGATCAAGTCCAACACTGCCAGCACCCTCAGGAGCAACCTCAACATTTAATTTATAGTAATTTACATATACTATAGAAATTTCAACTGTATCAGAGCGCTTAATGTATATACTATGGGTTGATGGTTCAATTTGCAATTCTTTATAGGTAGAAGAAGATTCATCACACCACAGATAGGCAATGGCAGTGAAATTGTTAATTGCTTTTCCTTCATCTAATACAGTTGCATTGAAGTATATATTAAAAGTAATATTAACAGATCCTGAAGAGCTTTGAATTTGTAGCAGATTTGGCCAGTATATTGTATTATTGTTTTCCCAATAGACTGCTGGATAGTTCGAACTACCTTCTACATACTTAAGATTATTTGGTAGATAATCAAAAGCAATAAGTGATAAGTTATATTCTTCAGGCACTGACGGTGGCGTATATCTAAACTTAATGGTACAATTAAATCTTAGAGTTACATCATCACCCTCCTCAGCTTTAAGATCGAGATAATCTACCCATTCCTTTTTTTCTTCGTTCCACACCATTTTTTCTACTGCAAGCATAGGAGAATCAATTTTTTCTTGATCTGCTAAAACAACAAATAGCGACGTAGTCGACAATATCGCTACAGCAACAAATATTCCTATTTTTCTTGCAACCTCTCTCATTTTCATTACCACCTTCATATTTTTTTATTTTAATATTTTAATCTTTTTGTTCATTTCTTTCCAATGGATTTTTATCTCTATATAATATTTTAGATATTATAGTATATAAAATTTAAAATAATATTAAAGTTAAAGCCCATTTGAAAAGACAAAACTTTTCAAATTTTGTCGTTTCGACAACGACAAAACAACAAATTATTTAAATTCAAAAATTCACACGTTTTTATTGAAATTAACTTCATAAATTTATGGCTGGTAGAGATGAAGAGTAATGTAAGGATCAAGAGAATAGAAAATGCTCTGGCAGAGATTTTCAAATCCGAGGCTGAATCTAAAATATATCTGTTTTTATATCTGAGTAATGGAGTAAGAAGCTCGGAGATAGCACAGGGAACAGGACTCCATCCAAGTACTGTAAGAGAACTTCTGGCTAAGATGTACAGGGAGGGGTTGATTTATAGAGAAAAGATAAAGAGCGAGCAGACAGGAAAAAATCCCTACATCTACTATGCTGTTTCTCCATTGAAGATTCTCAAGATGTTTGCAAGGAAGATTGAGGGAAAGATGAACAGCATAGCAAAACTGGTTGAAGAGAGAGATTGCATAAAGATAAAGGTGGAGGTAGAGAAGAGGATAACATGAAACTATTGAACATTGCTGAACTCTTGGTAAAACGACCAAAGACGGTCCTGTTAGTTTTTACCATAATTACTTTCATGGTTGGTTCACAAGTTGCAAACCTTTATATGGTATCTGATATGAGCGTATATCTCCCGAAGAATGAGCCTACGGTACAACTGCTTGACAGGATAGAACAGGAGTGGTCTCTTGGCTCTACCATAATTATATATGTCGAAGGTAGTGATGTGCTTGATTTGGATGTCTTGAAGGATATCGATAGGGTCACACAGCTTATTGATCCATATAGGCACGATGAAGGAAAACTCGATGGCGTAATAACATCAACAAGTATTGTAACTCTTATAAAACAGGAAAACAGCCTTCCTTATCCCTTTGGTACAGGTAAATACGAGTTACCGGGTAGTGAGTATCAGATTAAAAGATATGTAGCAGAGCTTGGGAATGCAAGAAAAACGCTTCTAACAGATGACTTGACAGCAACTGCAATTACCTTTGTTCTAAGAAATGATATAGATGCTGATAAAATTCTTGCCAAGGCAGAGGATGCAATTAGTAATGTACACACAAAAATGACCTTGATAGGAACCCTTCCAATGAATGCAGCCATCAAAGAGAGAAGCATAAGAAACATGGCAATAATATTCCCGCTTGCCGTGTTATTTACCGCGATTGTTATAATGTTTTTCCATAGAGATCTTAAAGGTTTACTCATAGTCTTTTTACCACCAATATACTCGATAATTCTAACCTTTGGTTTCCTTGGTATATTTGCTCCAGAACTCACAATGATATCCATCGCAATAGTTGCCCTTCTCATAGGTCTTGGCGTAGATTACTCCATACATTTGATGAATAGATTCACAGAGGAGAGCAGTAATAATATTGCATCAAGGGTGGAGAAAATTTTGAGAACAACAGGAAAGGCAGTGCTTTTATCGACAGCAACTACTATGATTGGTTTCTCTTCTTTAATGATATCTGCCATGCCTCCAATGATAAACTTTGGTTTGGGCTGTACTGTGGGGATTTTATTCTCCCTCATTTCTACAGTAGTAATGGTTCCTCCTCTTCTTGCAATATTGAAGTTTGAAAAAAAGGAGAAGGTATATGGGTGGAAAAGGCTTGCAGGGTTTGCAATTGATAACAGCGAGAGAATTTTGCTCTTTGGTTGTATCATAGCTGTGCTGTCTCTTATGGTTCTTCCACAGGTTGGAACAGATGTCAATTACTACGAACTGGCGCCAAAGGACGAGATGGTGATAGAAAAAACGATGGAATTTTCTGAGCGCTTTGGTATGAGTGGAAATTTAGACATAATACTTGTCGAGGGTGACTTAAAGGATCCAGAGGTCCTAAAAGCTATAGATGACATGGAAGAGAAGATGAGAGACATTGGGATATCGGCATATTCTGTTGTGGACGGAATAAAAAGAATCAACCTTGGTAGAATACCTGAAAGAAGTTTGCTGCTTGATAATATCTATCCGATACTGATAAAGCAGGGTATGGCATTTGTGGATGAAAAGTATTCAAAGACATTGATATCTCTAAATGTCCCCTCTGGATTGAGCATCAACGAGTATACTGCACTTGTACAGAGAATAAATGAGATAATAGATTCAACCGATATTCCTGATGGGCATATCTATCATGTAACAGGAGCTACAGCTATAAATGTGGCAATAAACAACATACTATTTGAACAGCAAATAAGATCCATGTTTATCTCTCTTCTTTTTGTATTCGCTGCCCTTATAATCATATTTAGATCATCTCTATATGCCTTGCTTACAATGATACCAATAGGATTTGTCCTTGTATGGGAACCAGGAATCCTTGTAACCCTTGATATATCTCTATCTGTGATAACGATAGTAATAGCATCTATCATAGTTGGTACAGGTATTGATTATGGGATACACATAACCCAGAGGATGCGGGAAGAGCTTAGGTATGGACTAAAAAAGAGAGAGGCAGTGAAAAAGGCTATAGAAAAAACAGGTCTATCTTTGGTTGAGGCAGCTCTTACCACTGTAGCTGGACTTCTTGCTGTATACTTCGTTAACGTTCCAGCATTGCAGTCATTCGTAAAGGTTATCATAGCGATGATTTTACTCTCTCTTGTTGGTGCAGTTTTTATTTTACCTGCATTTTACAGGTTGAAGATGGTGAAGTAGTTATTTTTTTCTTAGACGGAAAAAGGATTTTAGAAAGGGTATGTCAAAGACGAGATTGCCTGCAAGTATTGTTATGCCTATGATTGCATTGCCATAGAAGAATCCTGAAACTACAGAGCTATAAATGAACAGCAGTGATACAGCTATCGGAACAGAAACGATAACGGGAGTAAGCAGAATCTCCTGTTTTATTGAAAACAATCCAGTCAGTGGTATCTTTCCTATTGCAACTCTCTTTACCATCTTATCCTCCTAGTGGATGTATAATTGGATTTGGCAGTAACGCTATGCCATTTAATGATGCAGCAAGATATAACACGCTTATTAAAACTGCTGGAACAATCTGGATAAGTAAGTCATCATCAATCCATCTGAAATTTCCGATCTCACCAGCCAAAACACCAATTGCCCCCAAGAATGGAACGATAATAAAGAAGGGCGATGGTGCATTGTTCCATACAATAAAGAATAATACAAAGGAGAGGAGAAACATGAAAAGATATGCATTTCTCTTTCCAATCCGCACTCTAAACTCTCCAACTGCAGGATCAGCAAAGGCAGCACACAGTATACTTGGAACAGCTATCTGCTGGGGAAAAAAGATAAGCAGTATTGTTACACCTATCCCAAAGTAGAAGTAGCTTGCAACACGTTCATTTTCATATACTCTTGAACCAAACAGATTAATTATCTTCTTTATCCTCATTATCTCAATTATTCCAAAGATTGTGATGATAGAAAGTGTTGCCGTGATTTTGATGGTGTTTAGCAAACCTTCACTGGGAATAAGATAATAGACAAGAAATACTGCACCAAAGGCATGGATCGCTCTTCTGTACCAGTGGGCAAAATTCTCATTGGATTTCATTGCAACTGTTACCTCTCCAGTGTCTTTATACCTTCTCTTGTTCCTACAATAACAGTATCTACCAAGTCCACAAAGAGACCAGTCTCAACTATTCCAGGAATCTCCTTAAGATTTCTTTCCAATTCTCTCGGATCATCTATACCATCAAATTCGCAGTCAAGTATGTAGTTCATGTTGTCTGATGTATAGGGTTTATCCTCATCCTTTCTCAGCTCAGCCATGCAAGAAAACCTATCCTCTATAATGAGCTTTGTGGGATACCATCCAAAGGGTATAACCTCTATTGGAACAGGAGAATAAGAGCCGAGTTGCTGGACGAGTTTTGTCTCATCAACTATTATTATCTCTTTCTTGGATGCATAGGCAACCACTTTTTCTCTGGTTAAGGCACCACCCGCACCTTTTATGAGATTGAGTTGAGGATCAACCTCATCTGCACCATCTATGGTAACATCTATCTCTGGATGCTCTGTCAAAGTAGATATAGGAATCCCATAACTCTCTGCCAGCTTTTTCGTTTTATGAGATGTTGGTATGCCTGTAATATCTAAGCCATTTTTTACAGCTTCTCCGATCTTTGGTAGAAGATGTTCCACTGTTGAACCTGTTCCAAGACCAACTATCATCCCATCCTTTATGTAATCTGCAGCTTTCTCCGCAGCCATCTTCTTCATATCTTCTCTGTCCAGTGTCCCACCTGTCCTGTAATACATTCATTGGTACAAAAATTTATACTATGATTTGTGATTACCTGCATGGATGTTAGCTTCTTGTCCTAGCCATGGATACTATAGGGGTGATGCTTGTCCAGTATGCAATGAGAAGGGACGCTTTCTGATGAGTGATAAAGAGCTGGATAATCTTGGAAGACTCCTGGCAGGATTGCTGAGGCATTTTCCAGATAAACTGAACCTCCACATGGATGGCAGAGGATGGGTTGATATAGGAGAACTCCTAGATGCTCTTCATATCGGCAGATCAGGCTTCCACTGGTTGAGAGAGGAGCATCTTGTAGCGATGGTTGAAACCGATCCCAAGGGAAGGTACCAGATAGACGGCGGTATGATAAGGGCAACCTATGGACATACCGTGGATGTGACACTTGATGATCTTCCTATTGCAGATGTGGACGTACTTTACTATCCCGTTACTGAAGAGGAATTGGAGTTTGTTCTTGAAAGCGGTTTACATCCCAGCGACAGAAAGAAGGTCCATCTCAGTGGAACTATAGAGAAAGCAATGGAAGCTGGAAAAGTTAGGACAGAAAATCCAGTTATTTTAAAGATAGATGCAAAATCAGCCATAAAGGATGGATTGAAGATATATAAAGCTGGAAAGGACGTATACGTTGCGGATTCTATAGATAAGAAATATATATCCAAATTGGAAGAGTAATCCATAAATAGGAAAACAATATTCCTCGCTTTTGGGGCTTGTAGCTCAGCTAGGTAGAGCAATCGGCTCTTAACCGATCGGTCGAGGGTTCGAATCCCTCCAAGCCCGCTTTTGGCTACATCTTTTCTAGCAAATTGAGTGATTTAAGAGCATAGTAGGTATACTGAACAAAGGATGCAGCTGAGGGTGCTCTTCCAAATCCACCGTCTCTATTTCTACAGCTCATTATGTAGTTCCAGAGCCTATCTCTTTCAACAGAAATATCAAACTTTTTTGATAGATATATGGCATGGTAGACATGCTCCAAAAATGATGTCGTTTTTGGTATCAAGCCATAGAAGCCTGGAGGTGTTTTACATTTTTCAACAAACTCGACAATCTCTTCTTCATGCGAAACTGCTCTACCTATGTTTTCAAATATTCTAACATATCTGAATATATCTGTAAGATTGTTTGGTAGTGGAGATTTTGAGAGATTGGTAGATATTTCATCATTGTATCTGCTACCATTGTAATGGGAAAGCACATCTGTAAACATGTAAGTAGCTCTTAATGAGGGAATTCCATCTGGCTTTTCTGAAAAGAAACCATCTTTATAATGAGAGTAGCACCATAATAGGAATCCAGAAGAATTTTCTATACTGGAATTTAGAAATCTCAGGGTATTAATCACATAAAAGGCAATATATGGAGAGGCAAAACTCCCATCACTTCTCTGTTTAGAGAGACACCATTCTATGGTTTTTTTCTCTTCTGGTGAATATATTCCAATCATGAAAAAGGAGGATATAGCATAATAGGTTGCAGAGGCTGTTGATGGACCAAATCTCGCGAAGGAATAGCCACCATCAGTATTTTTTCTTTTCATAAGGAATCTTGCTGTAGCGTTTGCATCTTTGATTAACATGCTCTAAACCCCTATGGTAATGAGGTTTTAAGGATTTCTATGGATTTTAGCCAATCATGGTAAAGGTTTTAATCTCTAAAATTCCTTTCTTCTCCAATGAGAAGAATAAAACTGACCGAGAGGGAAAAGCTGACCTTATATGGAATAACAAGATTTCCGAGTTACACCAACAGAGAACTTTCGGAACAGATAAATCTAAGCACTTCTACAATTGCATCTATAAGGCGTAGATTGTACAAAAATGGTTATTTCAAACCCCTCAATGTTCCAATGGTTCAAAACCTTGGTTGCGAGCTTTTGGCAATTATCTACACAAACTTCAATCCTATTAGCCCTTTGGAAGAAAGGATAAAGGTCACTGGCAAAACCATTGAGGTATTTGAGGAGATATTTCTCTCTATAGGTGAGAGGGATAGAGGCTTCTCTCTAAGTTTTTCGAGGGATTATACGACGATAGGAAAGATCAACGATATAAGAACAGAAATCTTCGGAAAGAGGGAACTTCTGGAAGATGAATACCCAAACATGGTACTGTTTCCCTTTGATATAAGTAAGATATACAGATTCTTTGATTTTTCATCACTGCCTGGAGCGTATTTTGGAATCAATGATGAGAGGAAGA
>CAYUOG010000001.1:4163-16269 GCA_964446335.1 uncultured Thermoplasmatales archaeon | reverse complement strand
TGAGGACGCTGGACCAATAGAATGATGGAGGTAGATGTATGGAAAAGGAAAACATAAGGATTGGGGCTGTTGTATCTGAGTTCCACTACGATATAACCATGATGATGCTTGAGAGAGCGAAGGAGCATGCAAGGTTTCTTGGTGCTGAGATAACCGAGGTTTTAACAGTTCCAGGTGTCTTTGACATGGGTCTTGCTATAAAGAAGTTGCTGCAGAAGGATACTATAGATGGTGTTGTTGCCCTTGGCGCGGTGATAGAAGGTGAAACAGAGCACGATGAAGTGGTTATGCAGCAGGCAACAAGGAAGATAGCTGATCTCGCTCTCGATTATGATAAACCCGTTGGTCTTGGTATATCAGGACCTGGTATGAGTAGGGCTCAGGCTCAAGCGAGAATAGATAGAGCCAAGCAGGCTGTTGAGGCAGTAGTAAAATTACATAAAAAGTTGAAAGAATAGTTATCTTTTCTTCTGTTCTTTTCTTGCTCGTTCAAAAACAGATGGAAGATGTATCACATAAGATCCATCTTTCTGTATTATTATAGGTTCCTCTTCTAAAAGTCCTTTAAGATCAAGCTCATACTCTCCAGGTGTCTTTATCCTTATGGTCTCTGGCTCTTCACTCTCTTGAGGAATTAGCTTTTCCAGCATCTCTTCTCTACTTTTTTCATCTATACCAAAGACTTGCTTTTTACTCTCTTGTTCAGCAATCTGGAGAAATGCTTTCTTTAACTCTCTTGGCTTTAGTTCCTCAAGCTTATTTTCCTTGCCTAAAAGTTTTGTCACCTGTGCATAAATGTCATCTTCAACCTTCTTTTCAATATCTTTTCTTTCCTCCTCAGATAATGGTTTCTTTATGAATATGAACCTGTTTCCTCCACAATTTGGGCATCCTTTAAGTAACTCTGGAGAGCCATCTTCGAATATTTTACCACATTTCAAACATTGATGTGGCATTTCACGTTACTCCCTTTCCAGGAACTATTACAGTCTCTATCACGGCATCGTCCTTCTTTATGGTCTTTAACAGATGTGCAGGACCTATAACCGTTAATCTTGGCTTTCTTGGGATACCAAGCAATCTTTGTAAAAATCCCAGTTTCTCTTCGGGATACCCTTCCATCTCAATACCAATAAATGTATCATGATCTATCTTCTTCATTGTCTGCTGTATTAGAGCAGATTGTTCTGTTGGAGTTAGTCCACTTTCAAGAACCAATATTTTTCCCTTCTTTACTTCGTTTAGTATATACTCTACCTTCTCTCCACTTGTAAGCTCCTCAAACTTACTCCTTGAAACTAAATTTACCGTTATACCTGTTTTTCCACTTTTCATCTCTATCCCCTCTTCTTCTTTCTTCGCTTGCTACCAAAATGCTCGACCATTTTTGAATATAGAGTATCCATGTTATGCCCCGTGAGTGCACTTATTGGAACAACAGGATGCTGCGGAAAAGCTGATTTGAGGGTGGCGGGACTCGACTCCTCTATATCTATCTTGTTCGCAGCAATTAAAACAGGGAGATTCCTTGCCTCCAGGTTACCAAGTATAGTAACGTTTACTTGGGTAAATGGATCTTGAGTAGAATCCATAACAAGTACAACACCATCTATATCATCCAGCCACCTAATGGCTTCTATTACACCTTCGGTTGCCTCTTTAGCACGACGCTTTGCCTCTTCCCTGTCCAAACCATATTCCTTAACAAATTCCTTGTAATCAACCTTGGTAGCAATTCCTGGCGTATCAACGATGTCTATCATGAGAGACGAATTTCCGTTCTCTATCTTCAGATTCGATTTTAATTTGGCTCTTCTTGTTTCATGAGGAATATCTGATACGGTTCCAATTATCTCCCCAGTTAAATCCATGGCTATTCTGTTAGCCAAGGTTGTTTTACCAACATTTGGTGGACCATATATCCCTATTCTAGCATGTTTTTTACCAAATACTCTCTGTAAGAACCTTGCAAGAGAGGAAAATCCACTAAACCATCCCATCCATCTTCCTCCTATAATGGAGGATATATAATGTTGGTTTATTAGTTTAGCGGTTAATATTTTGTTTTGTATAATAATCTGAATCAGGAACAAAGTTACACATGTCTTTAAGTGGACATTGGTTGCATTTTGGATTTCTCTTTGTGCAGTAGATCTTTCCAAGGTTAACAAGAAGCGCATGATACTCCTTGAAGATGTAGACGTTATTTGGTAGATTTTTCATAAAGAGGTTTTGTAAATTATCATAGTTATCAAACTCAAAACCAAGTCGTTTCATTATCCTTTTTGTATAGGCATCGATAACAAATATGGGTTTTTCTGCAGCATACAATATTATGGAATCTGCCGTTTCTTTTCCTATGCCATTTAGACTAAGCAACTCTTTTCTAAGCTCTTTCAATTCCTTTGAAAACAGATTTGCCAGCCGTCCGTCATATTTTCGTTTCAAGAAAGCAACAAAGTTCTTTATTCTATCTGCCTTCTGATTATAATAACCCGCTGATCTAATTGCCTCTGCCAGTTCCTTATGACTACATTTTCCTATGTTCTCCATATCAAGTAAATTCTTTTTGTTCAAACTCTCTATTGCCCGTTCTACATTCCTCCAGCTTGTGTTTTGAGTAAGTATTGCACCAACTATAATCTCGAACCTATCCCTCTCATTTCTTGGGGTATCTCCATTATGCACTGGCTTTATTTCTCCCTCTGGAGTTAAAGGCCACCATCCCTGCTCTCCGAAGGCATCAAGCAATCTTTCATAGATGGTCATGATTCTATTTTTTCTGTCAATCAGCGGCTTTTGCATAAACTATAAATAAAGGAAATTTTATATGGCTTTTACTCTTAAAGCGAATTTTGAGGTAATTGTTATGCAGGAAGAAGACGTTAAGAAAACTGGAACAACCACGCTTGGATTGGTATGTAAGGATGGAGTTGTTTTAGGTACTGAGAGAAGAGCCACCATGGGAACATTGATAGCTCACAAGAAAACAAAAAAGCTATTCAAGATAGATGATCACCTTGCTCTGACAACTGCTGGTTTAGTTGGAGACGTTCAGGTACTGGCAAGGTATCTCAGCGCTGAAGCAAAACTCTACAAACTAAGCAGAGAAATCAAAATGCCTGTAGAAGCAGCAGCAACCCTCATGGCAAACATACTAAACCAGAGGAAGTTCTACCCATACTATGTACAGCTAATTATAGGTGGCTATGATCTAACAGGTGGGCACATTTATTCTCTAGATGCTGCAGGTGGTGCCATACCAGATAAATATACATCGACTGGCTCTGGTTCACCATATGCCTTTGGGGTACTGGAAGATCATTATCACGATGATATGACAGTAGATGAAGGAATTGATCTTGCCATCCGAGCTCTGGGGGCAGCAATGAAGAGAGACTCTGCTTCTGGAGATGGATTTGATATTGTTACAATCACAAAGGATGGTTTTAACATCCTTACTGATGAAGAGATAAATAAGAGAAGAGAAAAGCTGGGCGTTTAAATTAAAATCAGAGTTCTCTAAAATTAATACAAAGTGAGTTGAAATGACCGTAGAAGACGTTTTGCGAGAGATTAGAAGAAAGGTTAGATCAATAGTACCGCCAGGTATAGACATCACAGATGTAGAATTTGAGGGACCTTTGCTAGTTATATATACAAAGCATCCCTTCAAGTTTGCTGATAACGAGGACATAATAAGACAGCTTGCAAAGACTCTACAAAAGAGAATCACTGTAAGACCTGACCCTTCTGTTTTGACCGATTCAAAGGTTGCTGAAAAGAAGATAAAAAGTATTTTACCAGAAGATGCTGAGGTTACAAACCTGTACTTTCAGCCAGATGTTGGAGAGGTTATCATAGAGGCGGTAAAGCCAGGAGTTGCCATAGGGAAAAAGGGTGCACTGTTAAATGAGATTAAAAAAGAGGTTAATTGGACTCCAAGAGTTATAAGAACTCCCCCAATACAATCAAAGACTGTTCAGGAGATAAGAGCATATCTTAGAACCATATCTGAAGAGAGAAAGAACGTGCTCCGAGTTATAGGAAGGAAACTGCATAGGGGAGTATCAGACAATGAGAAGTTTGTACGTGTAACAGCGCTCGGTGGATTCAGAGAGGTAGGAAGATCCTGTGCCCTTTTACATACACAGGACAGTAAGATACTCATTGATGTTGGTATCGATGTTTCCTCAAATACAAATGGCTCTCCCTATCTTCATCTCCCAGAGGTTTTACCCCTCGAAAGCATAGATGCTGTTGTTGTTACCCATGCTCATCTTGATCACTCTGGGCTTGTTCCGTTACTCTATAAGTATGGATACAATGGACCCACCTACTGCACGCCTCCAACTAGGGATCTAATGACTCTTCTTCAGATGGACTATCTCAAAGTAGCTGCTGCAGATGCAAAGAAAACACCTTACTCATCTGAACACATAAGAAGTTTCCTAAAGCACTGTATTACCTTAGATTATGGAGATACTACAGACATAGCACCTGATATAAGATTGACTTTCCACAATGCCGGTCACATATTAGGTTCTTCAGTATGTCATTTCCACATAGGAGAAGGATTTTTCAATATCGTATTTACCGGAGATATAAAGTATGAGAGAACCTGGCTTTTTGATCCCGCTGTTAACAGATTCCCAAGATTAGAGGCAGTAATTATGGAATCTACCTATGGTGGAAGGGAAGATTACCAGCCATCAAGAAAGGAAGCGGTTGAGAAGCTAAAGGATATAGTGCAGAGAACTCTAAAGAGGAGGGGAAAGGTTCTCATCCCTGTATTTGCAGTAGGAAGATCCCAGGAGGTTATGATAGCCCTTGAAAACCTTATGAGGAATGGTAACCTTCCAAAGGTACCTGTGTATCTCGATGGTATGATATGGGAGGCTACTGCAATACATACTGCCTATCCAGAATATCTAAATAATCATCTAAGAAGTCTTATATTCCATAAAGGTGAGAATCCTCTGCTATCAGAGATATTTGAGCGTGTTGATAGCTATGACATGAGGCAGGATATTCTTGCAGATCCTGATCCTTGCATAGTGCTTGCTACAAGTGGTATGATAAATGGTGGACCTGTAATGGAGTATCTCAAGGCATGGTCTGAGGATGACAAAAATACCATAGCATTTGTTGGTTATCAGGCAGAGGGTACTTTAGGTAGAAGAATACAAAAGGGATGGAAGGAAATTCCGATCAACATTGCTGGAAAGATGACAACAATAAAAATTAATATGAATGTTGAAACTTGTGATGGTTTCTCTGGTCATAGTGATAGAGGACAGCTTATGAACTATATAAGCAACATGTCCCCAAGACCTGAGAGAGTTATATTTGGCCATGGAGAGGAATCGAAGTGCCTAGAGATTGCATCAGTTATTCATAAGAGGTTTAACATAAATACAATGGCACCGATGAATCTTGAGACTGTGAGATTGAAGTAATTAAACTTTTTTTAGAACGGTTTTCCAGATGGTTGAAACAATAGAGGTCAGAAGAATTGATAGCAATATAATACCTATCGCCGTAAATATGTTGTCCAGCAGTTCTGGATAAAATATGAGTATCAAACCGAGAAGAAACATCATTACGCCTGATAACAATTTCAGGATTCTGCCCTGCCACTGAGAAAGTTTCTTCCTACCAAAAGTTATCACAAATATGGAAACAATTACACATAATGGAAGAACATAAACTACGTTGTAGAGAATGAGATATAGATAGTACTCTGCTATAGATATATCATGGAGAGTAAGTATCTTTGTAAATATCATTGGAAAACCGAGTGTACAAAATAGCTCATAGGTGTTTGCAGAGATGGCAAGAATGATTGTGCCTAAAATTACTGTGGATGCTTTTGTTGCTCTTACCAGATCTCTCATCTGCTTGAAAAGACTGGATTTTTTGCTCTCAGGTATACTTGCACTTAATCCTCTCTTAAAGAAAAAGAAATCCTTGATATTCAGCGATGCAAGGAATAATGCAATAGCTCCTGCTACCAGAGTTATAATCTCAACGTGAGATGTAAGTATAAATACACTGAGCATTGCAGACATGAATATGAAGTAGATAAAACCAGAGAAAAATATGAAAATTCCTCCAACTAGTATCATCTTTTTTCGAGAGTTGGTGTAGATAAGTAGATTCAGTAGAAAAAGAAGGATAAAGAAGGAACATGGGTTTATGCTATCGACGGCTCCAAGTACTACAGCGAGCAATGGGAGAGACCACTGGGAGAGTTCTGATAGATTTAAATTGCCAATAAATGGTATCTCAACATATTGAATGTTACTCGCGTTGGTTTTATTCCCTGAAAGATAGGAATCTATAATCCCTTCAAGGTGCTCTTTTGTTAATTCATACTTTGGTATCTTTGTTTCATTCTCAATGACAACCGCAGGAACATCAAAAAAACCGTAATCTTTCCATTCCTCTAGATAATGCTCGTTCCTGGAGATGTCTTTTTTATACACCTGTATTTTATTTCCATACTCTTGCTCGGTTTCATTGATTATGGGCATCTTTTCCATACATTCTCCGCACCCAGAAGAATAGTAAAAATCAACCCTCACTTTTGCAATAGCAACTCCAAGCTGAGAGAAAATTATCAGTAGAAAAATAATTAATAAAAAAAATCCAGTATGTTTAGCTGTTGCAGACACACTCATCTCCTGAATAATAGATTTTACGCCGCCTGCCGGATTCGAACCGGCGACCGCTCGGTTCCTGCAAACCCTCTTTTGGCTTTGGGGTAAAGCACTTTCCCAAAGGGCTTTTAACAGCCGAGTGCTCCACCAACTGAGCTAAGGCGGCAGTAGATTGGAGAAACACGATCACCAATAAAAGTTTTATCTCTCGAAGGATTCAAACTCTATCTCCTTTTTCTTTCTCTGAAGATATCTATATACAGTATCATGCTTACTCCCACTTATAATCATCTCTATGGCTGTTTTTATAACATCGAGATAGAGCATATCTGTTATAACGCAGACAGTATGCCCATAGACTGAGATGAATGAATCAGTCATATTCTCCAGTATGCGCTTTGTTCTACCGTTTCTACCAATAATCCTAGCCTTGACTCTCCTCATATGCGTATCCTTCTTACCAACGTAATCACGCAAATCAAAAAGGAGAAAGTAGGCATCATCACTAAACAGGGCAAAGGCATGCTCTGGGGAGAAGCCTCTCCCTATGGCTCTGACTATGTTTTCTATCTTCAGTGCAAGTAATGGATCATCTATGGTACTGTCATCTATCTGTACCTCACCAAGCTTAGAATCTATCTGCAGTCTTGTGTTTGATCTTTTTTCAATCTCTCTTTTTACCTTCCCATCATGCCCTATCAGCACGCCGATTCTTTCCTTGGGTATCTTTACATATCTCATGCTATCAGTTCTCTAAAAATTTCACTTGCATTATATATAACTCCATGCTTTCTAAAAAATTTTACCACGTTTTCGATGTCTCTCTTAAGAAAATCGAAGGCAAATGGATGCTCACTCACGACTCCCTGAGCGAGATCTATGAGATAAGGTCTATTTTTGTAGAAAAGGATATTGTATTCACTTAAATCGCTGTGTATGATGTCTCCTTCTATGTACATCTTCTTTATATAACCTATTATCTCGTTGCAGATTCTCTCAGGGTCTTTCATTTCAATATCCTTCAATAGCGGAGCTGGATAGTTGTAATCTCCTATGTACTCCATAACAAGTATGTTCTGAAGAGCTCTTATGGGTTTTGGAGCTGGAACTTCTATCTCCTGCAACCTTTCCAAGTTTTTCAGCTCCTTTTTTACCCATTGGTTGATAATTTCTCTTTTGCTTCTTCCAATTGGAGCAAAGCGTGGGTCTCCTCTGATATAATATATCATTCTGTTGAAGTTTGAAGTGGCTATTCTATATACCTTAACAGCAACTATCCTGTCATCTGGCGTAACAGCGCGAAAAACATTCGCCTCTTTTCCTGTAGATATAGGAAAATCTATGAATTTTAGAATTCTATCTGATATAAGTTTTCCAAAAGCCAGTAAAGTAGGTTTATCGAAAACTTCATTTAATGTTTTTCTATCTGCTCCTATCCTCTCTCTCAGCGATTGAAGCTCTCTATCTATTTTCCTTGCTGTTTTTTTGTCGATTTCCATTCTCAAAACACGTCAATCTCTTTTGGTAAAAGATTTCTTTTACTTAGATTGGTAGCTTCTATATGAGTGTATCTAAAAATAATATCTGCCTTCTCATCCTGAACAGACCAAGGTTTGACAATTACCAGATCCCCCGCCCTTATCCTTTGTTTTCTTTTTATTCTCCCCGGTATTCTTGCTATTCTTGACTTTCCATCCTCACATATAACCTTAATCCTTGAACCACCCATTAACTGATCTGCTATAGCAAACATCTCCCCCTCATTTCTTTTCGGGAGTGGAATTCTTACATATTCACCCTGATCATTTCTTTCATTCTGCATATTCATAGCTCCATTGCAAGATATACTGTTAATGATATCCTATCTTATATATTTATAGTCCAAGATCGTCTGCTATCTCTTGAAGAGCCTTGAGGGATAGATCTAAAAATTCTCTCAATGTTAAACCAAAATCGTAGCATATGCTTATCTTTCTTCTATCGCTTCCTCTGGCAAAGGACTTATCATCAAACTTTTTGAGGAGGGTTTCAAGTTTTACATCAGCGAGTTTTTTCGAGGGCATAACCAAAGCTGTTGCGATAATAAGTCCAGAAAGGGCATCGGCAGCAA
This sequence comes from uncultured Thermoplasmatales archaeon, assembly GCA_964446335.1. Lineage (GTDB taxonomy): Archaea > Thermoplasmatota > E2 > DHVEG-1 > B18-G2 > CAYUOG01. The sequence continues at coordinate 7,497 of CAYUOG010000001.1, read as the reverse complement.
CTATTGCCTTCTCTATTGTACGGATTGGTGTATGACTTGTATACTGATAGTTATGAGCCTTTATGGCATTTAGCCCGTCTTCTGGGAGTAATCCTTCCAGCATCTGGCAGGCTACAATTCCATGTTCTGAAGGGTCATCGTAGGTGTACTCATAATCAATATCGTGCAATAAACCTGTCAATCCCCAGAGATTCTCATCCCTTCCGAGCTTTCTTGCTATTGCACGCATTATAGCTTCTACTGCAAGGGAATGCTTTATCAAGTTCTCCTTTCTTATATACTTTTTAACAAGATTGTATGCATCCTCTCTGGCAATCATTGAACCTCCTGGTGAGATAGAAGATTGATGTATTTTAAGTTTGTTATGCTAAAGATCTTAACATTCTCTGCCCTTTTCTAACAGCAAATGACCGAGCTGGTTGTATGCATTCGAATGTCAGAGATAATATAACATATCCTTGTCTTTGGCCTAACAACATGCCCGTTGGAGAGCATAATAATCCTACCAAAAAATGACATCCTCATAACAACTCTTAAATATTAATAAATCCTTACCTTTTCTGTTATACCATAAGGGGATAAAGAGGGATAATATGGTCGAAGAGGAGAGTAATTTGCCTGAATATAGAGGCTTTAACAACATAGATGCCTTTAAGGAAAGTTTGCAGCAGGTCACCACACAACTCGAATCCATAAGAACATCTTTTTATCAGGGAGTTGAAGAGATTGAAAGGATAAAGAAGATGCTGGATGTAAGCCATTTGAACAAATTTTCTAACATAATAAGTGAGTTTGAAGATAGGCTCACGGCAACCGAAAAGGAAAAGGAAGATGCGATAGAAAGTGCAAGAAAATACAGTGAAGAGCTGGAAAAGGAAAAGGAGAGATTGATAAAGCTGTGGGATGCCTACAAGATGCAGGAAGATGAGCTTGCTGCCAAGGAAAAAAGAATAACAGAGTTGGAAAAGGAACTAGAGAGAAGAGAAAAATCAATGAAACAGCTTGAAGAAGATTTAAACAAGCGCATAAATACTTTAACAGAAAGGCTTAACAAGACTGAAAGCGAACTGAAAGAATATGAAGGTTTCAAAAAAGAGTTTGACAACTTTGAGAAGATTAAAAGTGATCTTGAGAGAAAGGTTGGATTGCTTGAGAATGAGCTTTCAGAGAGGGATAATGAACTGAGAGTGCTCAAGAGTGAAGTTACTGAACTGAGAAAATTCAAGAAATACGCTGAATACAAGGATAAGTATAATCAGCTTTCAGTAGAGTATCAAAAGGAGAGAGATAGACTTACAAAGCTCTATAAGCTCTATGAAGAGTTAGAGAAGGAAAATAATAAGTTAAAGACGGAGCTAAACAGATGGCATTCATGGTATGATTCCAACGCAGAGATATTCGAAAAGCTATTCAAATCTGCCGCTGACTTAAGAAAGAGTGTCAAGGTAAAGAAGGAAAAAACCCCAAAGATAAGAAAAAAGACAAAGGCAAAGAAAACCAAGAAAAAATAATCACTCTATCTTTATTTTACTTGTACCATCTTCTATTTCATATACTGATATTGCGTTATTTACAAATTGCTTAACATCTTCTATATGTGTAATTATGAATATTTGACGAAATCTGTTTGAAAGAAGATTTAGAGCAGAGATTATGTTTCTTCTTCTGTTAGCATCCTGCGAACCAAAGATTTCATCCAGTATGATAAAATTGAACTCTCCTCCGGCTCTATCTGCAAGCATCTCTGATATTGCCAATCTTATACAAAGATTTGCCAAATCTTCCTCTCCACCTGAAAAGCGATTTATATTGTAGGCTCTACCATTCTCATACATCAGAATCTCATAGTTTTCATCCAGTTCAAGGGTACTGTATTTTCCATCAGTTAATATTTCAAGGAGTTTAGATGCATATGTAGATATGGTCGGTCTTATCCTTGAGATTATATCTATCCTAAAAGACTTCATCACGTCTTCCAGTAGATTCAAATCTTCCAGTCTTTCCCGTTCTCCCTCTATTTTTCTCTCAGTTTCCTCTTGATCTTGTATTCTCTTTTCCAATTCTCCAATCTGCTCTTTAACAAGTTTTAAATCCCCTTCCCTCTCCTTGATTTCTTCCCTTAAAGCATGGATTTCTTCCTGTTTTCTGTTAAATTCTTCGACCAATCTGTTGTATCTCTCATAATATAGCTTTGCCCTTTTTTCTGTTTCTTCAAGATATGACCTATCAAAGGTAACCTTTTCCATTGAGTACAGTTCCTTCTCCTTTGATTCTATTTCCTGCTTTTCTCTGTTTATCTCTCTTTCTATTCCCTCAATAGCAATATTCAGCTCTCTTTCTTTTATTTTCATATCTCTAAGGTAGCTTTCCCTTTTGAGAAGTGCATCTTTGAGTTTATCAAGTTCTATCTTTTTCTCCCTGTAATTCTTAAGATTCTGCTCTATTTTCATTCTGTTCTCCGTATTTTCGGAGATCTCCTTTTCAAACTTCTCTATCAACCTCTGGTAGTGTTCTCCAAGTGTTCTTTCACAAGTTGGACACTTTGCTGAAGGACCAAGGGATTCTATCCTGTTTTTCTTGCTCTCAACCTTTTTCATTTCCCTGTCTATATTCTCAATCTGTGTTTCTGTTTTCTGAATCTTCTTTATAACTTCTGAAAGCTTTGAATCTACATCTTTTATCTTACTCTCAACATCTTTAAGTTGTTCATCTATCCCTTTATATCTGCTCCTTTCTGCCCTCTTTTTCTTCAACTCCTCTTCTCTCTGCCTAATGGATTCTCTGATCTTTCTTAATTCCTCCTCCAATCTCTTTCTTCTCTCAAAGATTTCTTTCTTCGATCTCAAGTCCTTCAATTCAGATTGGATATTCTCATAATCTCTTTGTGCTCTCCTTTTACTAGACAATACAGCATTTAATTCCTTTTCTAGAATCTCTCCCTTCTTTTTACTCGAATCTATTACGTTAAGCAGCTTTTTTATTTTCTCCTTCCTTTCCTCAATTTTCTCCCTGTAAATCTCCTTTTTGGGTCTTCCAGTGTCCTTATCTTGCAGTGAAACAGCAAGTTGATCGATACTACTCTTTGCTGCTCTTATATCTGAACGAATGTCTTTTATAATGTCATCGATTACATCTATTCCCAGCATTCTCACTATAAGCTGTTTTCTCTCACCTGCCGGCAGTACAGAAAGGGCATTGAGCTCCTTTTGTTTTGCAAAGAGAGAGGTAAAGAAGGATTTTGCATCCATTCCAAGAAGTTTCTGTATAAACTTCGTTGTCGCCTCTGCACCATTGGCAACAATCTTGCCATTCATTGTAGCTACAGCTGATGATG
>CAYUOG010000001.1:0-4063 GCA_964446335.1 uncultured Thermoplasmatales archaeon | reverse complement strand
TCTCAATGTGTCTAAATTTTCTGAAATTTGTCAGAGAAAGCGATTTGAGAATCATTTACCCTCCGCCTGTGCTTTTCTTATATACTCCATACCAAACTTTAGGATGACTTTCTTCCTTCTGTGCGAGAGTTTTTCCACATACCTCTCGAATTCTGTTGATAGATCTCCAATGGTAGGAGCATAAGAGATTGATGCATCCTCCTGTTCTCCTGATGAGGTATGTCTTATTTCAAGGTGAAAGTGATTGGGAAACAAACTTTTTATGAACGAGCTATCAAGGGAACGATAGGTTGATTGATCAAGGTTCAAAAGAGTTAATCTTATGATAGCATCCCTGCTTTCTATTTTTGCAGAAACTTCAGATATGCGCTCGTTGATCTCCTTAGGTGATAGATCCTTACAATCTATTGGTTCTATGTCAATCATTGCTCTGGTTGGAAAGGAATGAAAGGATAAGCTCTGTCTGTTATTCTCTAAAGAAAGATTTAGCTCTATGATTCCTTTGTCCTCATTTGCCTCTGAAAAGCTCATTCGCTCTATAGAGCCAGAATACACAATTCCATCCTGTATTATAACGTATCTGTGAAAATGTCCAAGAGCTACATAATCAAACTTTTTCTCAATGAGAGAGATTGGTATAATGTATTCATTAAATTCATTCATGCGAAATTCTCTTATCGACTGAACTGCACCGTGGGTAACAAGAATGTTGTAATCTACAGATGGATCTGGATTAATACCCTTTAATATCTCTGTGAATTGCTTCTGTTCTCTGCAGTGGGGTACGGCATGAACTGCTATTTTTTTATCCTTTATGTCAAAATAATGTATCTCTGCAACATCCTTATACACGGGATAAATATTATCAAGATGTTCAAACAATCTAAAGATATGCCCTGTCTCTCTGAGCTTTGGTGTTTCGTGGTTTCCAGATATTATTATGGTAGGAATAGATGCTTTGGAAAGGCGTATCAGTTGTTCCAGTGCTACGCTAATTGCCCTATTGGTGGGTCTGACACTATCAAAAAGATCACCAGCATGTATAACAAGGTCAGGTCTTGAATCAATGATGTAATCAACTATAGAAGTAAAGGTTTCGTATATGTCTTTCTCTCTCTGGTTTATGCCATCTGGATCTAACTTTCTGTAGGCTGAAAAGCCGAGATGTGTATCTGCAAGATGAAAAACCCGTATTGCCTTATTTTCTACCATATCTCATCCTTGCCACATTACAGGCAATGCTTATTGGATCAAGAGTAGGTGCTATAGGTGGAGCATAGGCTGTTTCCATCTTTACAAAATCATTGGCTGACATTCTATTCATAATTGCACAGGCAAACACATTTATCCTCTGAGCTGCATTTTCTCCTATTGCTTGTGCCCCTATAAGTGTACCATCCTTTGGATCAACAAGTACCTTCACGGTAATTTCTCTTCCACCAGGGAAATAATCTGGAAGTGAACTTCCTGTGAATTTACCAGTAACTGTTTTTTTATCTGCCATTTGATTTAACACAGGTCCAACAGCAGCAATCTCCATTCCAAATAGCTGTGTTGTTCTTGTTTGGAGAAAGCCTTCTGGTAACTTTGCATTTCCACCTGCTGCATTTATTCCTGCAACAATTCCCTGCTTGACTGCCATGCTTCCGAGACCTACAAGAAAAGGTTTCCCTGTAACAAAATCAACATATTGAGTACAATCTCCAACAGCGTATATGTTCTTAACACTTGTCTGACATTTTTTATCTATGATTATTCCTCCTTTTTCACCTATACTGCACCCCAAACTCCTTGCAAGCTCAACATTTGCCTTTATTCCTGTAGATATCAAAACCATATCTGCATTTACAGTTTGGTGGTTTCCCTCTTCATCTTCTATTACAACAGACTCAACGGCGCTTCCATTACTTGCAACCTCAATCAACTTATGATTTGTAAAGATCTCTATATCTGATGGTATCTTTTTCTGAAGAATATCTCCCATATCCTTGTCAAGCACACCGGGTAATATTGAAGGAAGCATCTCGATAACAGTTATTTTAACATTGAATTTGTGCAGTGCCTCTGCCATCTCAAGACCTATGGCTCCAGCGCCAACTATCACAGCACGTTTAACCTTTGGAAGAAAAGAAGAGATAGCACAAGCATCATCAAGGGTTCTCAATACAAAAACACCGTTAACCAGAGAGTTGCCCTCTTTAATTCCCTCAATGGGAGGAACTACGGGCTCCGCACCTGTAGCAATAATCAAACTGTCAAATTCTTTCTCAATAATTTCGGTACTTCTCCTCGCCACTATCTTTTTATTATTCCAATCAATCTTCTCAACTACTGTTTCAAGAAAAAGCTCTATATTTGCCCTTTCAAACCATTTTTCATCAAACTCTATAACATTGTCCAAAGTTTTTGATATAAGATGAGGAAGTGCACATTTTGAATATTGCGGGTATTTTCCTGCTTCAAAGATTGTAACCTCTGCCTTTCTATCTGTTTTTCTTGCAAATTGTGCTGCAGTTCCACCAGCTGCACCGCCTCCAATTATAACAATTCTTCTATCCATAAAAAGCCCTGAGCAACTAATGGTAGAGCATCTTTTAACATTTTTGATGTTAAATTATCGAAAAAGTTGTTTATAAACAAAAAATTTTAAAAGAAGAGAAACTATAAGAAAACAAAAAGAGAGGAGGTATTTTCAATCGCTTTTAGTGTTGATAGATGGAGAGATATACTTCAATACGATAAAATTTTGGATAATCTAGATAAAAAAAAGAAAAGCTTCTCTTCTAAATATATAATTGTTGGAATTGACAAAGATAGTAATATAACAGCTTTCAACAGCCATGGTGAAAAATTAACAGGATTTACCAGAAGTGACGTACTTCACAAAAAGGTGTGGGATATTCTTATCCCTCCAGATTATGCTGACAGTCTAAGGAACCATATTCAGAACGTATCTACAGAAACTTTTGAGATACCACTTATCAGCAAAAAGGGAAAAAATATACCAATCACTTGGAAGGTTTTACCAATACAGGGAAGTAAGGGTAACGACCTCTGTCTTATCGGTGTAGAGAGAGGACAAGAGGAAAAGCTCTTATCATCTAGCAGAGAAAGAAAATCTTTGAAATCGTTCTCGGATGCCTCACTTCTATCTATAAAACCCTCAGAGGTTTTCAAATCCCTTAAGGAAATCAGCGAACAGTTGACAAGGGAAAGAGAACTGCTGGATGAACAATGGAGGAAGTTGAATAGATATGCCAGTAACATTGAGAGATTCAGGAGAATACTTTACCGAGAAAAGGAAAAAATATTCGCAGAGAAAAGAAGGCTTAGGGAAAAGAAAAAGAGATTTGATAGAGAATACAGAGAAAGAATCAGAAAACTCGACAGAGAGATTGCAAAGAGAAGATTCAAGATAGATCTGTTTAAAAGCAGAGAAAGATTGATTGATGAGTTGAAACAGAAGATAGAGGATATGCAGATTACCATAACCAGTCTCTCTGCTGAATTATCTGCCAAAAACTCCACTGATAATGAGGAATTGAAAAAATTGGAGCAAAAACTGGAGAAGGCTTTAGATAAGGAGAAAAATCTTTTAAAACGTATTGAACAACTGGAAATTAAGTTAGATGAAGAAAGAAAAATTAATGAAAGATTACAGGAGGAATTGATGGAAAAAGATAAACTTATCAATAAACAGCAAGAAGAGAAGATTCAACTAACTACTACGCCCGCTCAGATTACAGAGGGTGATCTTGAGAATAAATGGTCAGCTGGAGAAGTGGAAGAAGATATACCTGAAGAAGATGTGCCCTTTTTCTCTCCAATGGATGAGAATTTGAATCTAACTGATCTCACAAAATTACCAAAAAACATTAATGCACCTGCTCTGATACTCAAAAAAGGTGTTATTCAAGCTTCAACTCCAACATTCGCGGATATGATGGGGTATACAAGAGGAGAATTAAAAAACAAAAGCTTTTTTACCTTTGTTTCTCCAGATAGACTAATAGAGATAAAAGGTTATTATCTTGACAGATTGAAGGGAAAAGATGTAAATGAA